>JANYAB010000773.1 GCA_025355225.1 Bacteroidota bacterium | reverse complement strand
CTGGTGATCTTTTTTGGCATACCCAGGATAGGCGGGGCGCAGCATTTATGGGAGAACGGACTGTACGATTCGCTCACAATTATCCTGGTTTTCCCGGTGATAGTGTACCTGGGTGCAAGTGGAGAAGTAACAGGAAAGTTCGCGTCGCGTTTGTGCAAATTTTTCGGTGATATTTCCTACCCGATATATATTACCCATTACCCACTCATCTACATGTACACGGCATGGGCAAGCGACCATCGCAAAGCTACGTTACAACAGGCTTTGCCATTTGCCCTGCTCACTTTTTTCTCCGCCGTGATTTTAGCGTATGTCTGCCTCAAGTTTTATGACGAACCCGTAAGACGCTGGCTCAGGAACAGGTTTGGTAATGCTTAAGTAGGGGCTTGGCAAGGAGGCAGCACTAAAGTTTGAGAGAATGATTATTTTAGCCAGACACACTCCTCAATCAAATCACTGGGATGCGGATATCGATTTTGTTTTCTTTTTTATTGATTAGCTCCTTTTTGTTTGCTCAAAAGAAACTGCCGGTAATTAAGGCAAGTTCAAAAAAGGCATTTATTGTCGAAGGTGAAGATGACCGGCAAAATTGGAATTTAAGTCCGCAGGCAAAACCTGATATTTATACGATAACCAAGAGTGTTAATCCAAAATGGATCAGGTTCTATACAGATATTGATTCGATTAAGGTAAAATTAAAACCCAATGAGCACTTTGATTTCATCGTAATACTCAATAATAAAGATAGTTGTTATACACGAATTGAAAGTTTGCCGCTTAAAAATTATTCGCGCCAAAAGCCGTCAACTCATGATACCATCCCGTTTGTCTTAACTGAATTTAACAATGTAAAAATTAAAGCCGTTTTGAATGGGGTAGACACCTTAAACCTGATGTTTGATTCGGGCACAACAGGGTTATTAATAACTAACGACGCGATTAAACAAAAAACGCATTTATCAGATAATACAAACAGCAACAATATTTTAAGGATAGGAAATTTAACCTGGGACGGATTACAGGTTTTTCCTGTTGAACTTTCGGGACAAGGCACTGACGGGCGATTTGGGTGGGACTTGTTTGACGGAAAAGTTGTTGAAATAGATTATGATAAAAACGTTTTTATTCTGCATACCCAACTGCCTGCTATAAGTAAAGCGTACGAAAAATTTGACATGGAATATGTGCGTACTTTATTTTGCATCAGGGCGGAACTGCAATTGAAAAACAAGAAATATATAAACCGTTTCCTGTTTGACAGCGGTTATCAACGAACGGCAATGTTAGACACTTTGCTGATGGAAGAGCAGCATTATCCAAAGGATTTAGCAGTAATAAAAAAGGTAATTATGCGGAATGGCCAAGGCGGGGAGATACCGGTTATCACCATAAATGCCGAAGGACTCGACCTTGGAAAACAAAGGTTATCAAATGTCCCCGTTCAGTTGCTGGCAACCGCTAACCCAGCCAGGTTTAAAACACATATTTTAGGAAACGAAGTACTAAAAAGATTTAATACGATCCTCGATTTTCAAAGCAATGTTGTCTATTTAAAAGCCAATAGTCTTGCTAATGTACCATATAAGGATGCTAAATAAGGCGATTCAAATCTTCCCCGTCGGACCGAATGGGCGCACTAAAACTAAAAAGTGCCGATTTTTAACTGCCTGTAAATGAGGACTGGTTAAAAATTACATAATTTTCAATTAGTTGATTGTCAAGTGCTTACCTGGTGGTAAATTTGTTCAGCGCGTTGGTGAACGTGAACAAGAATTTTGTGATTCGAACTGAAAATCCACCGTTTTAATGCTGATATGAAACTTAACGGGAAGCTGCCTCCTTCATCGACGATCTTGCCGCAATCAGTGCCAGGAAAGTGATAGCTGCAGCAAACGATAGATAGTAGCCGACATAGCTGAGGCCGTAATTCTTTGCCAAAGCCGTAGCCAGTGCGGGCGTTAATGATGCGCCCAGTATGCCTGCCAAAGTAAAAGATAACGAAGCGCCTGTATAGCGGACTGATGCGGGGAAAATTCCGGCAAGTGCTGTCCCTATCGGGCCATAAGTAAGGCCCATCAAAAACATCCCTAACACCAGGAACCCCGCTGTTGTTGCCCAGCTGCCGGTGCTGAATAACGCGGAAAAAAACAGGCCAAATAAAAAAATGGCGACGGTTGCCAAAATCAAAATTTTTCCGCGCCCATACCGGTCGGCCAAAACAGCCGATATAGGGATACCTAAACCAAAAAATAAAACGGAGATCATTTGGGCGATCAAAAAACTGGTGCGCGAATAATGTAACGCCGAAGTGCCCCAGCTTAAAGTGAACACAGTCATTAAATAGAACAACAGGAACGTAGTGATAGTAGCGAGGGTGCCCAATACTATGGCCCGGGTATGTTTCACAAATACATCGATGATCGGCAATTGAACGCGCTCGTTGTTTTCGATGATCTTGATAAAGTCGGGCGTCTCGGTCAATTTTAAACGTACATACAGGCCCACCCAAACCAGCAGGGCGCTCGCAATAAAAGGAATTCGCCAGCCGAAGTTTAAAAACTGGTGGTCGGTCAATGTTTTGCTGAGTACTAAAAACGTAGCGCTGGAAAGTAAAAATCCAATTGGGGCACCCAGTTGCGGAAACATGCCATACCATGCCTTTTTCCCCGGCGGGGCATTTTCGGTAGCAAGCAGTACCGCGCCTCCCCATTCACCTCCAAGGCCCAAACCTTGGCCGAAGCGGAATAAGGCCAAAAGGATAGGCGCGGTTATGCCGATAGACTGATAACCTGGCAGCAGCCCTATCGCTACGGTTGAGGGGCCCATGGTCATCAAGGCAGCCACCAGGGTTGCTTTTCGGCCTTTGCGGTCGCCAAAATGCCCAAATAACGCTGCACCAAGGGGACGGGCAAAAAAGGCCAGAGCAAATGTGGCCAGGGATTCCAGGGTAGCCAAAGCAGGATCGCCGCCCGGGAAAAACAATTTCGGAAACACCAGCACTGCCGCGGTGGCGTAGATATAAAAATCAAAAAATTCTATAGTCGTTCCGATAAGGCTGGCTATCAATATACGTCTTACCGGATTTACTGTGGTATTGGTTTGGTTCATCGGGTCTGCAATTCGCCTTATAATAAAGCAAACCCAAACATAACTTATTCCGCCGAATAATCTGACGCGAGGCTTTTTTTGAACGATACTCAACTGGTTTTAAATGGGAAAAAGTTGTTTCAAGTTGAGCTTGCTTTTGCAGCAGCAGATTACCGAAATTCTTAATTCGTGGGCAGAAGTCTGCAAATAGCGGGGAAAGCATTTGGAATAATTAATCACGATCCGGGGAATTAAGGCTCAATATTTTTTATGTAATTAATTGATATACAGGTAGTTGTTTGAATTGGCATATTAATTGTATAATTCCAGCCAGACCACAGAACAATAATGGCAGGGAGTTGGGGTATACACATCAATCCAGGCCAGATTTTAAAAGACTGAAAATAAATATTTGCAAAAACCTATATCATGAAATTATCTATTCTTTTACTCGCGGCACTCTTTCTTTTGGCTGCATGTCAAAAAGAGGCAGCGGTTGCTCCTCCTAAGACTAAATCAATAACATCAGTTGCCGTTGCTAAAATTATCCAGGACACAATTCCGGATAACGCGGCTTTTAAAATACAATTGGTTGCGGACAATATCAATACCGACGAAACCATGTTTTTGTTTAAGCACAACCAAGGATTAAATTTTGATGCGACCGACGATGGACTTTATTTTCAAGGTAACGGCCTGGTGAATTTGTCGAGTATTTCGCTTGATGGGCGGGATTTAGGTATATATTGGTTGCCATATACCCAGGGTATGTCAATCGGATTGGATGTGAAGACAAGGACAGACGGTGCATATTCTTTAAAACTAAGTTACCAAACTAAAATTCCTGCAACTATCCAGATTTGGTTAAAGGATGCTTTTTTGAAAGATAGCATTGATGTTCGCACCACGCCTTACAATTTTAATGTGCTTAAGTCCAATACCAATACCTACGGCAATCAAAGATTTAAGCTGGTTATAAAGGATAAGGTACAATAATAAATACGAGTCCCGCCTTTAACCTATTTTGGAGAGAATTTTCGGATGATGGCAATCGATTTCCGGCGTAGTGAGGTTTATGGCATGCTGGGGTAGCAATTCTTTTAATTTTCCCTTGGTATGCCTGGTACCGTAGCTTCATTCGAATGAAAGCTTTATAAATCGCCCTTCTTTTTACTCTAAATCAATCCTGCACACCTGTCAATTTAGTTTTCTGTTAAATTAGCATAACCTTAATCTGGATTTCTTGTAGAAAACATTAGATAACCATGTGTCTTTCCCATTCTTTGCCTGTAACAGTCATGTAAAAAAAAAACCTGCAATCGATTGTATTTGTGAAATTAATTTTTAGATTTGTTTACCAATTGTAACAGTTTATTTACAACCCTGCCCAATTATTTATTTTATAGAACAAATGTAACGTGCACATTAACAAGCATATATCTAATAAAAGCGTAGTCCAGTTATGGTATAATTTCAGGATGGGTGATGAATATTCCTATACAAGTTTGATGGAAATATTCACTAATCCAATGTTTAGGTATGGTACCAGGTTTGTAGAAAACGGTGATTTTGTAAAAGATTGTATTCAGGATGTGTTTTTTGAACTATGGAACCGCCGCGAAAAGATAAGGCAGGCTGAATCCGTGAAGTCATATTTATTTAAAGCGCTTCGAATGCGGATATTTCGTGAAAAGTCGAAATGGAAATTAACAGAATCCCTGGATGAAAATTATGAATTTATTATAGAGTTTGATGTTGAAGCCAATATTATTAAGCAAGAGTTATCAGAAGAAATCTGCTTAAAACTCAGGAAAATTCTGGACAGCCTCCCCAAGCGCCAGAAAGAAATATTATATCTGCGATTTTATGAAGGTATGGATCAGGATAAAATCGCTGAAGTTATGGATATTAACCGGCAATCGGTTTATAACCTTTTACACGAATCTATTTTACGCATGAGAAAGTACTGGTTAAAAAGCCCGGTTTATTATTGCCTTTAAAAAAGCGGGGACCGCCCTCATCCTTTTTTCTCTCCGTCAAAATAAAATAATATAAATTTTTCCAGTAGATTCTAAGAGTTTCCGAATATATCAGGTAACAGACCAAATCTCTCTGACCTGAATTGTATGCTGGATAATAAATATTGTAAAGTCGAAGATTTTTTGTTGGACGATACCTTTGTAGAATGGGTATTGGGAAATTCCATAGAACTGGACAGTTATTGGGAGAATTTCCTTTCAAAACGCCCCGAATGCGAAGAGAATTTAAAACAGGCAAGCAACATAATCTTGTCGTTAAAAATTAAGCCCGTAAAAGATTTATCCCAGCAACAAATTGATCAGCTAATTGCCGGGGTTAAATCCAGGCATCAGGCTCAACAAAATCCTGAAATCTTTGTGCTTCCAAAAAGGAAACTCATCAGTGGCAATCTGCTGCGATACGCTGCAGTCGTAACCGCGTTTATTTGTATATGCTGGCTTAGCTACGATGTTTATAAAAATAAAAATATCACCCAGGCTCCGACAGCATTTGTACAAACCTATCGGCAGGTTACAAATCACGGCTCAGGTACTATGCTCATCAAACTGCCCGACCATAGTTCGGTAGTTTTAAAACCACTTGCTCAATTACGTTATCCCAATGTTTTTACAGGCAAAAAAAGGGAGGTTTATTTAATTGGGGAAGCTTTTTTTGAAGTAAGTAAAAATCAGGAAAAACCATTTTTTGTTTATTCAAATGAATTAACCGTACGGGTGGTTGGAACCAGCTTTATAGTTAAAGCCAATAAAGGAGATAACCAATTTAAAATTATAGTGAGTACAGGTAAAGTAGAGGTATTCACGTCTGATAAAAGAGGTAATCCGGCTAATAATAAACATTCTATTTTATTAACGCCTAATCAGCAGGCGGTGCTGTACCGTAACGACTTACACCTTGAAAAGGTAGTGCTGAAAAAACCATTGCTATTATCAAAAGAATCAACCGCAATACATTTCAATTTTGTAGGGACAGCTTTTCCTAAAGTGATCTCGACAATTGAGGAAGCTTATGGTGTAAATATTATTTATGACGAAAAAGTTATGGCTAACTGCCAGCTAACTGCTTCATTAATTGATCAACCGTTGGATGAACGGCTCCGGCTTATTTGTAAAGCCGTTGAGGCTGAATATAAAATTGTAGACGGGCATATAGTGATCGACGGAAAAGGCTGTAATAATTAACCGATTAGCAAACATTAAAACCCTTATCATATGTAAAAAAAATACCCAAAAAAAATCAATCGGCAGTGCTGTCACACCGCCGATGAAGTCGTTTTCTCCCTGCAATACAACATTCTAAAATTGTACAGGGAGACTTTTGTCGAATTTTTATAAAATCCTACTTACCAAACCAAATTTATGAAAAAAAAACATTTATTCGATATTATTATGCGCATAACGGTTATAAACATTGCTTTAAGTCTAACCTTAATTGGCGGGGCTTTGGCAAGTAATACAGTTGCTCAGGTATTAAATCGTAAACTAACCATTAATGTGAAGGACAAAGAGATAAGTAAAGTTTTGGTTGCCATTGAAAGGGAAGCCAATATTACCTTTATTTATAGTCCGGTATTGATTCAGGCCAATAACAAGGTTACTGCGTCTTTTAAAAACGAAACACTTTCAACCATACTTTCAAAGCTATTAACATCCCAAAACATCAAATATGAAGTGTCGGGTGATGCAATTGTGTTAAACAGGATAATACGTTCAACTGATAAAGGGAGCGATGACCAGTCAGTTCAAAACGAAGCCCGCCAGGCTATAGCGATAACGGGTAATGTTACAGACGAAGCCGGCCAGCTATTATTTGGGGTAAGTGTAACAGTAAGGGGCAGCACCAATGCTGTTGCAACCGATAATAAAGGTAATTATCAAATTAACGTGCCCGATGATAATGCCGTCCTTGTCTTCAAATATGTTGGCTTTATCACTCAGGAAGTACCTGTTAGAGGGCAAACCATCATTAATGTAAAACTTAAAGAAGATTCAAGAGCGCTTAATGAAGTGGTTGTTGTTGGTTATGGCTCACAAAGGAGGGCAGAAGTAACAGGTGCAATTTCTTCAGTAAGCGGGACCACACTTACCTCATTGCCAACCGCAGGCATTGACGAGGCGCTACAGGGCCGTGTGGTTGGTTTAAGTGTAACAAATAACGGCTCGCCCGGTACTTCTCCACTCGTGGTTATACGCGGTATCAGTTCAATTACATTTTCGTCCGATCCTTTATATGTAGTGGACGGGTTTCCTTTAAATGGAGGTTTAACCAGTTTTGATGCCAGGGACGTGGAAAATGTACAAGTGTTAAAGGATGCAAGTGCTGCTGCCATATATGGTTCAAGGGCCTCAAACGGAGTAATATTGATAACCACTAAAAAAGGATCGCGGACCGGCAAGATCAGCATGAACCTCAATTCGTATGTAGGAATTCAAAGCCCTTCCAAATATTTAGACCTGTTGAATACCAATCAGTATGTTCAGTACGCAACGGCACTTGATGGTGCCGGCGGCTTGCCGCCACGCTTTTCGCAAGCTAATTTTAATACGCCCGTTTATGCGGGTGCTTCGCAAACCTATGCGCAAACCAATACCGATTGGCAGCGCGCGTATTTTAAAAGCAATGCCCTGCTCACATCAACCAATTTTGCGTTGACAGGTGGCAATGATGTTTCCAGGTTTTATAGTTCTGCAGGTTACTTTAAGCAAGACGGTATTGCCCAGGCCTTAAGTTATGAAAGGATCAATTACAGGATCAATTCAGACCATATTGTAAATAAGTTCTTTACCATGGGACAGAACTTATACATAGCAGGCTCTACCCAGCATTACGACCCGACGCAGGGTAACCGTACCCCTCTTGCAAACGTAGTCAGGATGCCGCCTTACATTCCTTTGCACGACCCAACCAAGGCAGGAGGCTTCCAGGGGCCTATCAGCAGCTTTGACGGGTCGGATCCCACCAACCCGGTTGAAGGGGCACTGATCGGATCCAATACCATTAATACAACAAATATCCTGGGAACCTTATACGCGGATCTTACACTTGTATCATGGCTAAAATTCAGATCCACTTTCGGCGCTAACTATATTAATGGTTTTCAAAATAATTATACGCCTATATTTAATGATGGCGGCACGCTGAGCGCGGGATCTGCATCGGTGGCCTATCAGCGTCAAACGGTTTTTAATAAACTGTTTACCCAGCAGCTGACATTTGATAAAACTTTTGACAAACATCACATAACAGCGCTGGCGGTTTATGAAACCCAGGGAGCGCACTTTAATACGGATAACGAGTCAGGCAACCAGGCCATTAACTCAGTGAAAACATTACAAGGCGCAAATAATATCGCTGCTAATAATATTAACGAGGATAATTATTTGATCTCCTACGTTGCCCGTGTTACTTACGATTATGGGAGTAAATATTTGCTGAATGCCTCTATCCGGCGCGATGGTCTGTCCATCTGGGCCCCCGGTCATAAATACGCTAATTTCCCCGCCATATCTGCCGGCTGGAATATTTCCCAGGAGGATTTCTTAAAAAGCAGCCCTACTATTTCCGAATTAAAGTTAAGGGCCGGATATGGCATTACCGGGATCAATCCAAATTCATTAGGTAATTATCCATATTTATCGCCCGTAAGGCTCGACAATTCTTTCTACCCGATCGGGAACGGGTCTATTGGTAATGCCAACTCTTCTTATACAGATGGTTTAACCAATCCTAACCTGGTTTGGGAAACTACCAAACAGTTCAACATAGGTATTGACCTTGGCTTTTTGAACAATAAGTTCACGGTAGTTACAGAGTTTTACCGAAGACAAACTGACAACCTTATATTGCAGGTGCCTACTCCTCCGAGCCAGGGTTTCCAGGGAAGCGGGTCTTTACAAAATATAGCGGCTATGCGTAATACCGGGATCGAGTTACAACTGGGTTATCACAAAACCACCGGTGATTTTAAATATGACATAACAGGCTTAATAAGCGGGGTACGTAATAAAGTATTGGGCTTACAGACGGCTACGGCTACCCTGCCATCGGCCAACGACCCTGACTTTGGTGGCGGTGATTCTTTTACTAACACCGCGGCCGGGCAATCCATACAATATTTTTATGGCTGGGTTACACAAGGCATATTTAAGGACGCCGCCGACGTGGCAAATAGCCCGACACAATCCAATGCTGCCCCGGGCGATATAAAATTCAAGGACATCAACCATGATGGGAAAATTGACGGCAGTGACCGTACCAATATTGGCAGCTTCCTGCCTTCGTTTACTTACTCTTTAAACTATAGCGCTTCTTATAAAAACTTTGATGCTTCAATATTCTTACAGGGGGTTCAGGGTAACAAAGTATTAAACGCCCTTAAAATCATTGAAGAAGGTATGCCACGGCTATTCAATTCAGATACACAGGTCCTGAACGCATGGACACCGAGCAACACCAGCACGGATATTCCGAGAACTATCAGTGGCGATCCAAACCGGAATGGACGCTTGTCCACACGGTGGATTGAAGATGGATCCTATTTGAGACTGAAGAACTTAGTTTTCGGCTATACTATACCCACCAGTTTATTAGGTACAGCGACTGGTTCGGTAATCAAGCGCCTTAGATTATATGTATCGGGTCAAAATCTGATCACTTTTACAGGTTACAAAGGATATGATCCTGAAATCGGCTCTAAAAATGGCACGTTGACCAACGGAGTTGATTTTGGACAATATCCTTCGGCGCGCACATTCCAGTTTGGTTTACAGGTAGGTTTTTAAGAAAAATATAAATTAAAGGATATGAAAAAGATTAAAATTTATTCAGGAATGGTTGCAGCGGGGGTTGTAGCTGCACTAATTATTATTTCCTGTAACAAGGACAAACTCAATACCATCAACCGTAACGTTGTGGCAACAACCGACTACTTTTCTACTTCTTCCCAATTGGTTGAAGCTACAAATGCTGTTTACGCGGCATGGCACGGTGCAAACCTGGTAGGCCGCGAGTGGTTCTTTTTGCATGATTTACGGAGCGACGATGTGGTTACTGGTGGTAGCCAGCTGGAGGCTCCGCGGCACCAGATATTATTAGGTGTGGTTGACCCGGCCAACCCAATAATGAACTCAAATTGGAATAGCTTATACGCGGTTATTCACCGCGCATGCACGGTTACAGATAATGCACCAAATGTGAAGGATAATGCAGCGTTGGTAACCAGAAGTGTTGGCGAGGCTGAATTTTTACGCGGCTGGGCTTATTTTGATTTAGCAAGTCAATGGGGCGGCGTGCCCATTTATACAACAGCCGTAAAATCACCCAGTGATTATAAACCTAAATCTCCGGCAGCGGCGGTATATGCCCAAGCCATTAAGGATCTGCAGGCAGCAGCGGCTTCACTGCCAGGGAAATCGGGTACTGATTTAGGGCGTGCAACAGCTTCTGCAGCGAATGCTATGCTAGCGCGCGCATTGATGCAAACCGGCGATTATGCGGGCGCTAAAGCGGCACTATTAAAAATCCCAACTTCGGGCGCGGACGGTTACTCACTTAACCCTCGTTTCCTGGATAATTTTGAAGAAGAAACAGAATTTTCTCCTGAATCGATCTTTGAAATGATATATGCTGATAAAGGGGATAACAACTTTAACTGGGGAGGAAACGGAGTAGGCGACGGTGCAAGTGGTGATCAAACAACCGTACGGAACCAGGAATACAACCCTATAGGCTGGAGAAACCTTATTCCTTCCGACAAAATGCTAAATGAATTTGAAAGTGTAGCTACCGGCGCTGCAAAAACTGATCCCCGATATTCATATACCTTTTATCAAACGGGTGATACCTTTAACAATGGGAACTCCACTTTAGTAGATGCCGACCAAAATGGAAACTCATCTATTGTACATGGGACGACTATAAAAGTGGGTTTCAGAAAATTTATGCTGATTTATAAGGAAGACAGGGCAACCGCAGCTTTTCACCCGGGAAGCAACAACCAACGCATTCTGCGTTATGCCGAAGTTTTGCTGAACCTTGCAGAATGTGAAAATGAATTAGGTAATATAGGC
>JANYAB010000718.1 GCA_025355225.1 Bacteroidota bacterium | reverse complement strand
CTTCTATGCTCTTAACAACTTTGTAATTGTATGCTTTTAGCCCGCAATTGAAATCGTGCAATTGAATACCCGACATGCTTCTAGTAACGGCATTGAATAATTTGGTCGGGATGGTTTTGGTAATGGGGTCGAAGCGTTTGGCTTTCCAGCCCGAAATTAAATCGTATTTTTGCGGCGTGAATCAAGTAGTTGCCCGCTACACTTCTTATATCTGTTTTCGCGGAGCTGAACACCAGTCGAACCGGCACATTAACTATTCAATTTTTTGTTATGATCACTAACTTCACCAAGTTACCTGCAATATTACTATTGGCCGACGGCACTGTATTTTATGGCAAAGCTGCCGGAAAAATAGGAACCACAACCGGAGAGATCTGTTTTAATACCGGGATGACCGGTTACCAGGAAATATTTACTGATCCCTCCTATTTTGGGCAGATCATGGTTACCACCAACGCACATATCGGCAATTATGGTATAGCGCGCGAAGAAGGCGAATCGAACCATATACAAATAGCCGGCCTGGTTTGTAAAAATTACAATATTTATTATACCCGCAAACAGGCAAACGAATCTATACAGGATTATTTCCAGGAACAAAATATAGTGTCCATTTCTGATATTGATACCCGCCAACTGGTAAGGCATATCCGTGATAAAGGTGCGATGAATGCTATCATCTCGTCAGAAATTTTAGATATTGATGAGCTGAAAAAGAAGTTGGATGAAGTACCATCAATGGATGGACTGGAGCTCTCTTCAAAGGTTTCCACAACCGAAACCTATACTTTCGGCGATGAGAATGCGACTTACCGCGTTGCGGTGCTCGATTTGGGTGTGAAGCGAAATATCCTTCGGAACTTTGACGACAGGGACGTTTATGCCAAAGTATATCCTGCAAAAACCACCTTCGAAGAAATGGAAAAGGATTTTGCACCAAGCGGCTATTTCATTTCAAATGGCCCTGGCGATCCATCAGCCATGCCTTACGCTATTGAAACCGTGAAAGATATTTTGAAAGCTGATAAGCCCTTATTTGGCATATGCCTTGGACACCAGTTGCTTGCCCTGGCTAATGATATACCTACCATAAAGATGTTTAACGGGCATCGTGGCTTAAACCACCCGGTTAAGAACGTAATCATTGACCATTGCGAGGTTACCTCGCAAAACCATGGTTTTGGCGTGGTACCCGAAGCGGTAAGGGCATCTGATAAAGTAGAGATCACCCACGTCAACCTAAACGACAAATCTATCGAGGGCATACGGGTTAAACACAAAAAGGCTTTTTCGGTTCAATATCACCCTGAATCTTCGCCCGGCCCGCACGATTCAAGGTATTTGTTTGATGATTTTGTAAAACTGATGAAAGGGAATTAATATTGAATCTCTTTTAACCTGTATTCACAAGGTATGGGTATCAACCCACCCATACCTGCTTTGTTATTTATAAATAGGCATAGGCCGTACCAATTCCCGCATATCATCAACATCTATTGTCAGGACATCACCTTTTGACTTGTCTTGCGCAAATTCACCGGTTGCAGTTGCTATTGCATTTATAAATAACCCCTTATATACTGCTGTTTTTGCAGCCGGCGTTTTAGCACTGCTAAGCGAAATAGTTTTCTTGGTGTTATCAACATAACTTGATTCAGAAAGCATAGTAGTTTCCAGGTAACGTATTTTCGTTTTGCCCTGATCAGCATAATACCCTAAAAAACAATGGCCGGGCGGCAAAACAAGAAACGTATGGATCCCGATTTTTCTTAAAATAGACGCGAAGACTACAGTGCCATCTACACAGTTTGCCTGACTTGTTTTTATAGAATTATCAAACGAACGAACTTGCTGGCTATTAATATTCTGGTTATTGCCCGTGGTTTTGGTAATGCTGCTATATTGAAATCCCCTGTCATGTAAAACCCGCCATATGGCCGCAACCTGCAGGTCGACATAATTTTCGCCCCCCTGGTAACCCAAAATAGCATCTACCATTTTTGTGTTCAGGGCTTCCTTTAATATTTTATCTATCTCAGGATGTTGTTCCTGAATATATCCCGTAAATAAAAAATCCAATGTCTGATCTTTATAACCGGTAATACAATCTTTTACGCTCCTTACATAGATCGGTATGGTTTTTTCTTCTTTGTTTCCATCATCATCAAAAATTCTGAAATATACACTTATTGGCGCGCTGCTCAATTGATTGCCTAAAGTTTCGAAATTCCAGGGTAACTCTGGTTGCAGGTCCACTTCCCTGTTGGCATCCTGAAAGACAATAGTTCCGGTAAGTTTATCAAAGTATTTTTTTTCGACGCATTCTATCTCCCAGTGTAGCGGGATGTTGGACATCTTGCTGATTATTCTAAACCCCAATGGCCTGCTAATTGCCTCCAACATGGGCGTTAATTGTCCCCTGTAGGTCGACATACAAATAATACTTGAAGGAAATAGCTGCCCCTCAAAGTAAGATACCGGCTCCCACACAAAATTGGTGAACTTCCCGTCCTTAAATTTGGGTGGGGTCGGCCTACCAACCACAGGAACCGCGGCAGGCGGCGCCCCTGGCTTAGCGGGCGTACCCTTAACCACTTTAACATTACTGTTAAACTGGGCTGTGGTCATCTTAGTAGCGTCTACTAATTTCCCTACACTTTTTACTATGCTGGTCCCTTCGTTAACCGTTTTAGTTAATTTGGTTAACAATTGAGCTTTAACCACAGGAGAAATGAAAGACATCAATAATAAAGCCAGCACATTTGGGCTGATTTTATTTAAATATTGGCGAATCATATCGAAAACAGATTAGTTGAGGCGTAATCTTTGTAACTATAAAAATAATAAGAAAATAAAGTATATTTTGAAATTTATTTAAAATAAACAGGCTGTTTTCTTTTAGGCTTTTTGAGTGATTTTATTAAACCTCAAATGTTTATTTAGTGTCCACTTTTCAGTGGCGTTCCATTTCTAAATGTGAAATAATGAGGTAACCATCAATAAACAAAAGGGCAGATATAAGTATTTCATGACTAATTGAATGCTTAACTGTCCTTCATTACAATTAAATACGTGCCCTTTTTATCCGGCATCTTGTTATTAGGATCCTCATAATTTTCGACCGATGCGATAGATGATGAATCGAACGACTTGCCCAGTATTGCCTGGGCTTCATCCAATGTATACGTTTTGCCCTTTATATAAAAGAAAAAAACATAGTCGGAATTTCTTAGGTCCCTGACGCGGGTATTCACCTTAGAATCGTCCATGCTCATGAAGAAACCTATTGGCACCGTATACTGAACCCTCACCGGTCTTCCATCCATTGACCCGGGTGTCCATTTTGGCATCATGGAGATCACCCGCGCTGCTTCTGATTCGCAGCCCGCTCCAAGGCATTTTACAGGTTTCGCTTCCGAAACCGAGCCATCCCGATCAATAGTAAATGAAACATATACTTTTCCTGAAAGGCCAACTATTTTTGCCACCTCTGGGTATTTGAGGTTCTTTATAATGAATTTATTGAATGCGGGTGTGCCGCCGGGGTAAGTGGGTTCCTGCATAACAACGGCTGGGGTACTTGCAGATTTCCTGGAAGTGTCCTGTGCAAAGGCACTGCTTGTTGCCAAAACTGCAACTATTAATAATGTGAAGATAAGTTTAAGGCGGTTCATGAAGTAAATATAATTATTTTATTATTTGGTGTCTTACGCGGAATCAGACTTCCGAAGTTTTAAAAACTTCGGAAGTCTTTGTACGAAAAATATTATATTTGTATTGAACGTAATGGTTACATTATGACAACGTTAATTATTGAAATACCCGATAGTGAAACAAACGAGATATCAGATATTGTGAAGGCAAAGGGAGGGAATGTTGTTTATGTAAATACAGACGGCGAAGATTTAACCCCTGCTGAATTAGAATCACTTAAAAGAGGTATAAAGGAAGCTTTATTAATAAAGGAAGGCAAAATCAAAGCGATACCTTTTTCCGAACTCTGGAATGACTAATGTTGTTGAGGTATCGCCTGAACGACCTTACCACTATTTATCACATATCCCATTCGTCACGACTCTGTTTAATGCGCTCTTGTAGTTTTTTTGCTGCATCAATGGGTAATTTACCTGCAAATTTTTCAGATAATTTTTGAGAAAATGTATTCTCTTTTTTTAAGACTTTAATCAGGTGCAACTTCTCCAATTCATTCAATAAACTGTGCACGTTTTTATTTGTGACTTGTATGATCAAAGTATCCATGTTATAATCTTTATTTCAAAATTAATCATTCAATATAAAACTGATTAGACTTCCGAAGTTTTAAAAACTTCGGAAGTCTTTGTACGAAAATAATTGTTTAAATTTGTTATATGACAACGCTCACTATAGAAATTCCTGAAAAAGTGGAGAAAACGTTAACTGATCTTATTGAACAGTTAGGTGGTAAAATAGTTGTAACCGAAACAGAAAAGAAATTAAGCAAGGCAGCAAAGAAAAAGCAAATATTAGATGACCTGGAAGAATCCATAAAGTGGGTTAAGTTACACCAGGAAGGGAAAGTGAAAGGCCAACCAATCCAAGAACTGTTGGATGAGCTTTAATATTTCACCAACGCCCGGGTTTAAGCGTGAACTGAAAAAACTCTCAAAGAAATATTCGTCACTGAGAAGTGATTTATCTGCATTGATTATTTCCTTAGAAAAAACTCCAACTTTAGGCCAGCCTTTAGGTAATAATTGTTTTAAGGTTCGGATGGCCGTATCTTCGAAAAACAAAGGTAAATCAGGCGGAGCAAGAATCATTACCTATGTGAAAATCGTGGATGAAGTTATTTACCTTCTGTCAATATACGACAAGTCGGATACTGATACAATATCTGACGATGAATTATTAAGCCGGATAAAGGATTTATAATGTCTATAATCAGACTTATTTTAAAATCTTCTATTCACTGATAAACACACGAAATCAAAAAATTTTGAGCAGCCACATGAAATTGCCGACATTTTTCATCATATTTCTCATGGGTGCTAATATCTTTTAGGGGATAACTTTTTGATAATTCATCGAATACTCTTTTCACTTCTTTTGCTTTCTCATCTACTTTTGTGAGTAGATTTTGGCAATCCTGGTTACATGGCATTTTGTTTTTTGCAGCAATTAGATGCTGTTTAACAAATGTACAACGCTGACAACCAAATTCTGATCGCTTCTGAAATACAAACTGTAATAGCGTTTTCGAAAAAAATTATTATTTAAGATTTGAATTTTACAATTCTTTGACGGTTAAAATTCATCATTAAGTCTTTGTTTCTGCATGTTGTTTTCATAAAGATCAACGTACCCAAGCAAATGATTGAACTTATCGTTGTATCCTTTAGAAAAGTCTAATTTAAAGTGTTCTAAAGTTACCTTCTTACCTTTCCAAATAAATCCATTAACAATTTGACCCGATTCATTGGTTGGTTTAAAGGTTTGGTCGCCAAATACCTTTTCTAGTGAATATTGAACTAAGTTAAACTCACTATCTAAGTATTCTTTAACACTCGAACCAAAACGGATACTTATCATGTATAATTTTTTTTTATAAAATGTCAAGCAAATTTCTTCCACTTTTACATTATATAGGTAATTCAAATCATTCCCTTTATATAAATACTCTGTAACATTTGGATTTTTATCAGTGGTAGTTTCATTTTTAATGATATTCTTCAATTGACTAAGGTACATTCCAAACTTAAATTGTTTAAAGCCATATTTAGTATCTAAATTTTGTACATTTTGGCCATTAACTGAAGGTGATATAAAAAAAAGTAACCATATTGATAAATATTTCATGTGAAATGGATTGGATATATGTAACTCAATTATATAAAATATTCTGGTTATTGTCAATGATTTGAACACATTCCAATAAACATTGTGGTTGAGCCACAATATTTGTTTGCCAATAGATCATACCTTCGTTAATTCTGTTAATTCTAAAATTCGGTAAATTCGAGTTCAGACAAAAAAGCCTTCTCCAAACTAAATAGTACCCATTCACCCCCTCAATATCCCCCCAAAACCCCCTCTCAAAAAATTATAAAAAAATAATTCAGCAACTATTTGAGAATTAATGTAAAAATTCTATCTTTGCCGTCCCTTTCGGGGGATACAAATGTCTTGAACGAGGCCCTACTGCTTCGATGGACACAAACAAAATAAGAAAATGTCAGGAATTATTGGTAAAAAAGTAGGCATGACCAGCATTTTCGACGACGCAGGGAAGAACATTCCTTGTACTGTTATCGAAGCCGGTCCTTGTGTGGTAACACAAATTCGCTCTGTTGAAACAGACGGCTACGCCGCAGTTCAGCTGGCGTATGGTGATAAAAAAGAAAAGAACACCCCCGCTCCTTTAAAAGGCCATTTCCAGAAAGCCGGCACAACGCCAAAACGCAAGCTGGTTGAATTCAAAACTTTCGAAGACGAAAAATCCCTTGGTGATACCATCACAGTGGAAATTTTTGCTGCCGGAGATTTTGTGGATGTGGTTGGTACCTCAAAGGGTAAAGGTTTTCAGGGTGTGGTAAAACGTCACGGTTTTAGCGGTGTGGGTATGCAAACTCACGGTCAGCACAATCGTTTACGTGCACCAGGTTCATTAGGCGCCTCATCATGGCCATCACGTGTATTTAAAGGTATGCGTATGGCGGGTCACATGGGAAACAGCCGGGTTAAGGTTCAAAACCTTGAAGTTTTGAAAGTTTATCCTGAGCAAAACCTGATGGTTGTTAAAGGTTCAATTCCCGGAGCAAAGGGTTCATTGGTAATAGTGGATAAATAAAATGGAAGTAAAAATATTAAATATATCAGGCAAAGAAACAGGTGCAAGTGTGCAGCTTCCTGAGTCCGTATTCGGTATTGAACCCAATGATCACGCTATCTACCTGGATGTGAAGCAATACCTGGCCAATCAACGTCAGGGTACACACAAAGCTAAACAGCGTAATGAAATTGCCGGCTCAACCCGCAAATTATATAAACAAAAAGGTACAGGCGGCGCCCGTGCAGGTAGCATCAAATCACCATTGTTTAATGGTGGTGGTCGTGTTTTCGGTCCGCAGCCGCGCGATTACAGCTTCAAGTTAAATAAGAAGCTTAAATCACTGGCCCGTAAATCAGCTTTATCATATAAAGCAAAAGATAGCAGCATTGTAGTTTTGGAAGATTTCAATTTTGACTCGATCAAAACTAAAAACTACATTAAGATGGAGGCTGACCTGAATGTTACTAATGATAAAACATTATTAGTATTAGCAGGCGCCGAAAACAACAATGTGTATTTATCAAGCAGGAACCTGAAGAAAACCAAAGTGATCTCGGTAGAACAGTTAAACACTTATGATGTGTTAAACGCCGGTAAGCTTTTATTAACTACAGGCGCTCTTAAAACTTTGGAGGAAGCATTAGCTAAGTAATTATGGAGATTTTAAAGAAGCCTTTACTTACTGAAAAAATAACTCAGTTAACTGAGAAACTGAACCGCTACGCCTTTAAGGTTGACCCAAGGGCAAACAAGCTTCAGATAAAAGCAGCAGTTGAGAAAATGTATGGTGTAAATATCACTGCGGTGAACACTATGAAATACGTCGGAAAACTAAAAAGTCGCAATACTAAAGCCGGGGCCGTATCGGGTCGTTCAGCTACTTATAAGAAAGCGATCATTACGTTGAAAGATGGTGAAACAATAGATTTTTATAGCAATATATAAAAACAGAGATGGCAGTTAAAAGATTTAAACCGGTTACGCCCGGTACCCGCTTCAGAGTTGGTGCTGATTATTCGGACGTTACAACCAATGTGCCCGAAAAGACACTTGTAGTAGCGATCAAGAAATCAGGCGGACGTAACAATAGCGGTAAAATGACCATGCGCTACATGGGCGGTGGCCACAAGCAGTCATACAGGTTGATCGATTTTAAACGTAATAAGTTTGATATCCCGGCAACAGTAGCAACGATTGAGTATGATCCAAACCGTTCGGCCCGCATTGCATTATTGCATTTTGTGGACGGCGAAAAGAGATACATGATCGCTCCTGAAGGACTGAAGGTTGGACAAACGGTAGTTTCGGGCGAAACCGCAGCACCTGAAGTTGGAAATACTTTACCATTAAAGAATATCCCGCTGGGTTCTATCGTCCATAATATAGAATTGAACCCTGGTCAGGGTGGTACCATAGCACGCAGTGCAGGTACATACGCACAACTTTCGGCACGTGATGGCAAATACGCCATTATCAAAATGCCTTCAGGCGAAACGCGTATGATACTGGCAACTTGCCTGGCAACCATTGGCTCGGTATCAAATGCTGAAAAAGCAAATGAGGTTTTAGGTAAAGCCGGCAGG
>JANYAB010000677.1 GCA_025355225.1 Bacteroidota bacterium | reverse complement strand
GGCTGATCATATACCGTTTAAGTACGAGCTTATTAAACAGGCTGCCGACGATACCGAGGGGCGATTCAAAAACAAATAGGTCTCTCATCAGCGTGTGATCATCGAGCCTTTTGAAATGGTGCTCGTGCCTGAAGCTTTTGAAAGCACCCTCAATCATTTCATCGACGAAATAATAAGGATATTCATATTCTGTGATTTTTGAAGTTAATGTTTGCCGGATGCCGAAATGCGTAGCCTGCCAGGTTACCGTTTCGTTGAGTTCGATCAACCCACTAACCCGCCCCGCGATTGCCTGCTCACCGGTTTGTTTGGTTGATACCATGTGGAGATCAACACTCCGCGCCGCGTCGAAACAGCGTTCAATAGGCGCAAACACATTAGTCAGCAACTCTATCTCAGGCATATGTGCTTGTTGACAACCAAATTCCTGCGGACAAAATCATTATAATCTAAAAAATCTATAAATCGTGTTAAAACTCTGCATTCTTAGGAAACCTCGGAAACGGAATTACATCCCTGATATTACCCATACCGGTAACAAACTGCACCAGGCGTTCAAAGCCCAAACCGAAACCGGCATGTGGGCAGGCTCCAAAGCGGCGGGTATCCAGGTACCACCACAGTTCTTCCTTTGGAATTCCCATTTCATCCATGCGTTGTTCCAGTTTTTCCAACCGTTCTTCACGCTGCGAGCCGCCTACCATTTCGCCGATACCCGGGAACAGGATATCCATTGCTCTTACTGTTTCCCGTCCCTGTGCATCAGGTTCGTTTTGGCGCATATAAAAAGCTTTGATTGCTTTTGGATAGTCGGTAAGGATGACGGGTTTTTTAAAATGTTTTTCAACCAAATAGCGCTCATGCTCCGATTGCAGGTCAGTTCCCCAGCCTTCAATAGGATATTGGAATTTCTTCTTTTTATTAGGGGTCGATTCCTTCAGTATGTCAATCGCTTCGGTATAAGTTAGCCGTTGAAAATCGTTATCAAGACAAAACTGTAGTTTTTCGAGCAACGACATATCAGAACGTTCCTGTTGCGGTTTTTGCTTTTCTTCCTCGGTTAAACGCTGATTCAGGAACTCGATATCCTCGGCATTATTTTTCAAAGCATAGCTGATCACATATTTTAACAATTCTTCGGCCAGGTCCATGTTGTCTTCCAGGTCATAAAAAGCCATCTCGGGCTCTATCATCCAAAATTCGGCCAGGTGGCGGGTAGTATTGGAATTTTCAGCTCTAAAAGTTGGTCCGAAGGTGTAAATATCACTCAAAGCCATGGCCCCAAGTTCGCCCTCTAATTGGCCCGAAACAGTAAGATTAGTTGCCCTGCCAAAAAAATCCTGTTTAAAGTCGATCTCTCCATTGTCAATTTTTGGCGGATTAGCCAGGTCAAAATTGGTAACATGGAAAGTCTCTCCTGCGCCCTCCGCATCTGAAGCGGTAATTATCGGTGTATGCAGATAAACAAAACCACGTTCCTGGAAAAAAGTATGCACCGCAAACGAAAGGCTGTTACGCACACGGAATATCGACCCGAAAGTATTGGTGCGGAAACGGAGATGTGCGTTTTCGCGCAAAAACTCTAATGACTGTTTTTTGGGTTGTAATGGGTATTCTTCAGGATTGCAATCGCCTAATATTTCAATTTCCTTTGCGGTAATTTCTACTTTTTGCCCTTGCCCCAAAGAAGGTATTAATTCGCCTGTAACACGGATGGCTGCGCCGAAAGTTATTCGTTTGAGTAAGTTTGGATCAGTGTTTTCGAAGTCTACTACGATCTGAATATTGTTATTCGTGGAGCCGTCATTCAAAGCAATAAACCGATTTTGACGGAATGCACGTACCCATCCCTTAACCGTTACTTCAATGTTGGTTTGTTCGCTTTCTAATAATGCTTTGATCTTTATCCGCTGACTCATAAAATATATTTGAGGCGCAAAAATACGATTTAATTGAGTATTGATAGTCGTCTGAATCAGAATTTTCCGAATTAGAGGATAAGCAGAATGCGCTTAAATAGAATAACATTACTGAAAAATGCCATTAAGCAGATTTAGTAAATTCTTAAATTCAGTGAATTCTGATTCAGAGAATTACCTTTGCCAAAATGAACCCCAAAGCGAGCCTTATTATTGGCATTATCTGTATCTCTTTTTCGCCAATATTTGTGAGGCTGGCTGTTGCGCCACCAATTACGTCTGCTTTTTATCGCATTTTCCTGGGCTGGTTAGCACTCGCTCCTTACTGCATTTATAAGAGCAAACTTAAAATTGGTTATCATGAATTATTAATAGCATTGCTTGGCGGTTTAGTTTTCGCTGCAGATATTGCTGTATGGAATGTGTCGCTGATGAAAATAAGCGCAACCATCTCTACGCTGATCGCCAACCTGGCGCCCGTTTGGGTTGGACTGCTAAGCTTTCTGATCCTGCGCAAAAGATCAGGGGTCTTCTTTTGGACGGGTACCTGGATTGCCGTTTTAGGAATGGTCATTTTGGTGGGCTATCAAAATATACTTCACCTGCAATTTAATATTGGGCTGGTTTATGCTTTAATCGCAAGTTTCTTATATGCCATTTACATAATGATCACCAAAGACATTTTGCGTAAAATAGGTACCCTGACCTTCATGTTTTACAACATGCTCGGCGCTTGCGTGTTTTTGCTGCTCATTTGCGGTTATCAGCA
>JANYAB010000620.1 GCA_025355225.1 Bacteroidota bacterium | reverse complement strand
TGCGCATCCTGAACGGCTAAACATTATTGAAAAAGCTGCTGCAATTCACCAACCCTGGCTGATCGTACATGGGGATGCCGACCCAACGGTGCCGGTTAGCCACGCCAAAGAGCTTAAAGCCGCCCAACCAAAAGCCGAACTGCTAATAATCCCCGGTGCAGACCATACTTTTGGAAGCTCCCACCCTTATGGTCAAAACTCATTACCTTTACCGCTGAATGAATTTTGCAAACGGGCAATTAATTTTTTTAATGAATAGTTTCATTTCCGGTCATAATGAAGCAACCTTTTTCGTTATTAAATACGTAAGCAATTCATTTTAACGATAATTGCGTATGAGTTTAGATAGTGCCGCAAAAAAGGGAAGTAAATTCCTTAACCCCATACCCACTGACACTGCCGGCTTTGCTAAACTAATCCCCATTTTGAGGGAATATATTAATAACAAAGCCGAAACCGTACCCAAACAGGCCTTAGGGCCGTTTAAAACTGATTTATCCATATACAAAACGCCGCCTTTAAGCGGATTGCGGGTAACCTGGATAGGGCACTCCAGTTTATTGATAGAAATTGATGGCAGGCGTATACTTACCGACCCTGTTTGGAGTGAACGCGCTTCCTTTTTATCGTTTATGGGACCGAAACGCTTTTTCGAACCCCCATTTGCGCTGGACGAACTGCCTCCGCTGGATGCTGTCCTCCTGTCGCATGACCATTACGACCACCTGGATAAAAACGCTATTAAATATTTCGCCGGTAAAAGCACTCTCTTCTATTGTTCGTTAGGTGTCGGCAAGTACCTTGAAGAATGGGGAATCAACAGCAATTTTATTACTGAGATCGATTGGGGCGATAGTGTAATGATTGGCAACGATTGCGTTTTGACGGCCACCCCTGCGAGGCATTTTTCGGGTCGTGGTATCATTAACCGAAACGAAACACTATGGTCGTCCTTTGTAATAAAGGGGCTCAAACATAATATCTTTTTCGGAGCAGATTCAGGCTGGTTCCCGGGGTTTAAGGAGATCGGCGATACTTTCGGCCCATTTGACCTCACCATTCTGGAAATTGGCGCTTACGGTAAGTATTGGCCTGATATACACATGGGCCCCGATCATGCCTCCAACGCTCATCTTGCCTTAAGGGGTAAATTAATGATGCCAATACATTGGGGCACTTTTAACCTGGCCCTCCATGCCTGGTACGAACCAATTGAAAAGCTAATGGATTTTGCAAAGGAAAAAAAGATCGAATTATTTGTACCAGAGCCCGGAAAGCCAACCGAAGTTACGTCATCCCCTTACAATTCACACTGGTGGGTTCGAAGTAAGTCTTGAGTCTTAAGTCGAAAGTTCTAAGTCCTGAATCGAAGGCAAAACTTAAGACTTTGTCTTTTAAAGTTTGTAAATTGCTTAGTAAAAAAATTGATTATGGGACGAACTGTGATTGTTGGCTACAAGCCAAAACCAGGCAAAGAAGCTGCCTTAAAAGAGTTGATGAAAACACATTTGCCGCGCCTTAAACAGGAAGGCTTGGTTAAGAACAAAGAATCTTACATTATGGAGGCTGGCGATGGTACCATAGTAGAAGTATTTGAATGGCTGTCAGACGAGGCGATACAACAGGCGCATACAAACACGGCTGTGTTACAAATGTGGGGGGAATATGCGGAAGTTTGTGACTATATTCCAGTTGGAAACCTGGCAGAAGCCGGCAATTTGTTTTCGGGATTTATAGCTTTAGATTAGTTTTCCTGCAATTCTATCCAATTGCCGTCTTCGCGGATAATATTGATCAGTTCATCAAGGGCATTGGCTGAACTTATATTTTTCTTTACCGCTTCCTTACCGCGGTAAAGGGTGACCTTATTAGTACCCGACCCAACATAGCCATAATCTGCGTCGGCCATTTCGCCGGGGCCATTTACGATGCAACCCATGATGCCAATTTTTAGGCCTTTAAGGTGACTTGTTCTGCTGCGGATCATTTGGGTAGTGATCATAAGGTCGAACAGGGTGCGACCACAGCTTGGGCACGAAATATATTCTGTTTTTGATATCCGCGAACGGGTGGCCTGTAAGATGCCAAAGGCCGTTGACGTAATTGTTTTTGTTTCGATTTCCGGTGCATCGATCCATATCCCATCACCAAAACCATCTACGAGTAATGCACCGAGATCGGTGGATGAGTAGAGTTGTAAGTCTTGAATTGCCTCACCTAAATCCTCTCCAGAGGAGAGGACTTTAACGACCTTAACTTCCTGCTCTTGACTTTCGGACTTTCCGACTTCCGGACTTTCCGACTCAAAAGAATACCTTCTTTTGATGATAACCGGCACCTCCAATTCAATTTCTTCCATTTTAAAGAAGAACGTGCGCTGGTCGGCCATGCCATGCAAAGCATCCGTTTCGAGCACAAAAATTAGCGAATGATCTAAAGGCAATAAGCCGAATTCTTCCGAATCTATATCGGCAGGTTTGACGCGTACTAAGTTTAAAGCTGATGACCGGTCTTCTGCGTTAATATATTCATTCAGCGTAAATACCGGATGACAATTGGTTTTATCAGCCAGTTTTTGCCAGGTTTGATAATTGTACAGTTGTTTTAAATTGCCGGGGAAATTAAACGAAGGCAGTTGATCTGCCAGGTAAACAAAATCTACCGATTGCTCAGCCATGTTATATTTATCCAGCAAAGGAGAATACAGATAACCGGCATCATTCAGCACAGCGGGATCTTTCAGGTTTGAACGCGACAGATCGATCACCACACGCGGAACCATGTGACCACCAATGAAAGCATTGGCTACGTAGGTGTGACGGCGCTGATATTCGTAGGGAGCCCCCTCTAAATCTCCCCCGGTAGGGGAGACTTTTTTACTTTTGGACTTCTGAATTCCGACTTCGAACTTCCGATTTCCGATTTCCGACTTCC
>JANYAB010000567.1 GCA_025355225.1 Bacteroidota bacterium | reverse complement strand
TGGGTTTCGATTTGGCGAAGTCGGTGGTGCGCTCGTAAGCCAGTCCGATAATTTCCACACCTTTAGCGTGAAACTTTTTATAGTAGTTAACCATGTAAGAAGTTTCGTCCATGCAATTGGGGCACCAGGAACCCAAAAGCTGCACAATAACCACTTTGTTTTTAAATTGAGCATCACTTAATGAAACTTTTTTTCCATTGATATCCGGAAAAGTAAATGCTATTGTTTTATATCCGGGCTTTAAATAAGTTAATGAATAAGCATCGGGCAGTTTGGCATTTTTATTTCGTACCGCCGTCCATTTATCCAGATCTGAATAGCCTGAGTAGTATTTGCCATCTGTAAGGGTTTTAGTATCTTTAATTTCAGCAGTAAACAAATACGCATGTCCACCATCAAAGGTGGATAGGTATAATTTATTGCCGGCAACAGTTCCTTCCAGGTAACGGTCATCGCCGGTAGTGGTTAAAAATGTGCCGGTTAGTTTTGAGCCAATCTGCTTAAATTCACCCACGGTGGTATCTTTATTAGCACCCTCGACAAATATTGCAGACCATCTCCCACTAACATTAACGGTTGGCTTTTTGGCTGTATTGAAAAAACGCCAGGATTGTCCGGGTATAGCGGTAAAGCTCATAGCATCGTCATGGTTACCATAATGCTTTATCCATCTCCCTTTTAAACCCTTTCCTTCCTGTTTCAGTTTAAACTCCGAGTTGAATAAGGGCATATGAATAAAAACAGAATCACCTTTTTGCTTTATATCTGTTACCCTGAACCGTTCGGCACCGTTAATAATAACCAACTGTTGCCCGCCAGCAACATTATTTACTTCAAAATTGAAAGGGAGTTCATTGCCCGAAGATGTCTTTAAGGCACCCCGCCATATACCTGTTTCTATTTTGCTTTGTGCTGAACTTAAGTTGATAAGAAGTGCTAAAAACGTTGTAAACAATAGATTTTTATGGTGCATTTTGAATAGTCTATTAACCCGATATACTATTTTCAAAGTAAACGAAAACTATTCTATTATTTCAGCACTTCGCGCGATATGACAATCTTCTGAATTTCGGACGTGCCTTCATATATCTGGGTGATCTTGGCATCACGCATCAAACGCTCAACATGGTATTCCTTTACAAAGCCGTAGCCGCCATGTATCTGTACAGCTTCTACAGTTGTTTTCATGGCTACATCCGAAGCATATAGTTTAGCCATTGCGCTGGCCTGCCCGTAAGATAATCCATGATCTTTTAACCAGGCAGCTTTTAAGCAAAGTAACCTCGCAGCTTCAATTTGGGTTGCCATATCTGCAAGTTTAAACTGGATGGCCTGCAGGTCCGAAATTGTTTTTCCAAATGCCTTGCGTTGTTTCGAGTATTGCAAGGCCAGTTCATAAGCTCCTGACGCTATGCCCAGGGCCTGGGAGGCTATGCCAATGCGGCCGCCATCCAGTGTTTGCATGGCGAACTTAAAACCAAATCCATCTTCGCCTATCCTGTTTTCTTTCGGCACTTTAACATCAGTAAACATCAATGAGTGCGTGTCCGATCCGCGTATCCCCAATTTATTCTCTTTTGGCCCGATAGTAAAACCTTCCATCCCTTTATCCATGATCAGCACATTAATGCCATGGTGTTTTTTTGCAGCATCTGTTTGGGCAATTACCAGGTAGGTAGATGCCGTACCACCATTGGTGATCCAGTTTTTTGTTCCGTTAACCAGGTAATGATCGCCCATATCAATAGCCGTGGTACGTTGAGATGTAGCATCCGAACCGGCTTCTGGCTCTGATAAACAGAAAGCCCCTATTTTTTCTCCCTTAGCCAAAGGCACAAGATATTTTTCTTTTTGGGCCTCGGAGCCATATTTTTCTAACCCAAAACAAACTAAGGAATTATTCACAGAAACCACAACCGACGCGGAGGCATCGATCTTAGAAAGCTCCTCCATCACCAGCACATAAGATACTGCATCCATGCCGCTGCCACCGTACTGTGGGGACACCATCATACCTAAAAATCCCAATTCGCCTAATTTTTTTACCTGTTCAGCCGGAAATTTCTGATGCTCATCGCGCTCTATTACCCCTGGTTTAAGTTCAGTTTGCGCAAAATCCCTTGCAGCCTGGCGAATCATTAATTGCTCTTCTGATAATTCAAATTGCATGGGATTGAAATTTTAGTTGGCC
>JANYAB010000565.1 GCA_025355225.1 Bacteroidota bacterium | reverse complement strand
GAATCAATTGCGAAAACATAATGCGGGGGCTCATCCGTTTGAGTATATTGTATCCAACCAAAATAGGCAGCATAAACATTTGGCCTGTTGGAAAACAACTCGATTAAAGATTTTACAACCTCTGCGGGGTATTTTTCAGGCTGTCCGATTGCGTAAGTACTATTCTTTTTTACTTCCACAGGTTTTATATCCGCAGTAAAAAATGTGCCGTCAAGTAACCTTTCTATCTCATTAGGCAGCAGTTCCTTCCCGTAATCTGAATAGGGATTTAATATTAATATTTTACCGGGCAACATTTTGAACAGTGCATCGGCCTGCAATTCCAGAAATGTTACCTGCTCTTTTATTACTCCCTTGTCAAAAATCCTTTCGGTTGAAGTAAATACAGGTATTCGGCCGCCATCCAATGAAGATATCTTAACTGGTATATTCTCTTTTGCCACGTATTGCCCTACGGGCAGTTCGCTGCCCGTTGTTATTACTACAAGTTTTTCAGACAATAGTCTTTTGTAGAATTCCGCACGATAAGCAGGTTTGCTGGCGGCTTTCTCTAGTAAAGCTTCAAGGCTTACACTAAGCTCTGTTTCTATTACCTTCTTTTTGAACCTGTCAAATAAACCCATATACCTTTTATTGCAATGATAAGATTGGTTTAAAGCTAATTAATTAAGCGCCGTCTAACAAATTCTATATGTTATATTTAGCTTACGCCCGAAACACAATAGAGTTTGCAAAACTCTGCCGGGCAGCAATAAAATGTCAAAGAACAATTTCAATCATTTTCACAAATAATTGTATATGATGGAATGATTGTATGAAAGCCCGAAAAGATTCTCTGGCCTTGCGAACAGCATGAAAGAGTAGAAGAAAAATTAAAATTAGATTATCAGAGAAACTCAACTGCTTCGATTTAAGGAAGCTAAATGGATAGTTAAGACGAGAACAATCTGAACTGCTAAGTTAGCTAAAATAATTAGTATTTGCAAGTAATTTTTATTTTTTTCAACTTACTGAAGAAAGAATACCCTCCCATTGTCTGAACACGATTAGAGGGATTTTCAGGATTGCCAAGATCCTAAATTCATCGGGCAGCAAAAAAGTCTATCTCAAAGGAAAGGTCTAATGCCGCATTCGTCCCGATAGCTATCGGGATTCCGCATCCCGAAATACTATTTATCATATTTCAGCGCATCGGCATTTACAACGTCTGATCCGACTTTGCCACCGGTATCAACCGTATTACCGGTAATCACAATTGCATCCGCGCCTATCGTTTTGGCATAGGCTACAAATTTGGATTTAACCGAATCCTGGCCAATATTGGGAAGAGTTAAATGACCGATGACCTTGTATGGCTGTTTAACGTCGTGAGCCGAATAATAAATATCGACTGAAGTTGTTGGGGGATATTTATCACCGAAATAAGCAGGCGTAATAACGCTGCAAGCTGATAAAAAAAAGCAAAGGCTGATAATAATGATATGATTTTTCATGGCTTAAATTTTTTTTAATTTAAGACTATCACATTACCAGTAAGTTTATTGCATAATAAGTAATGATGTTATTACAATTGTCTGAACACGATTAGAGGGATTTTAATAATTGACAAGATACTCGATCTAAATAAGGAACAAATAATCAAGTAAATCAGGTAAATCTTTTACTCATAGCACAGACAATAAAAAAAGCCTCTCCCGAAGAAAAGGCTTTGTTATTATTTTAATTCCGAAATCGAACTTCCCAGCCTGCCGGCTGGCATGGCGACTTCCGCAATCAATTACGCGTGCATCAGCCTGCGGATGATGTTCAACGCGCCGCCTGCCTTAAACCATTCTATCTGTTGTGCATTATAGGTGTGGTTTACAGCAAATGAATCCGTTGAACCGTCCTTGTGATGCAAAACAACTGTCAGTTGCTTGCCCGGCTCAAAATCAACCAGGCCTTTAATATCTATCGTATCATCTTCCTGTATCTTTTCGTAGTCGTTACTATCCGCAAAAGTGATGGCCAGCATACCCTGCTTTTTCAGGTTGGTTTCGTGGATACGGGCAAAAGATTTTACCAGTATGGCGCGTACACCCAGGTGGCGCGGTTCCATAGCGGCATGCTCACGTGACGAACCTTCGCCATAGTTTTCGTCGCCTACTACTATTGTACCTATGCCATGCGCTTTATAGTCGCGCTGGGTGGCGGGTACCGGGCCGTATTCGCCGGTTAGTTCATTTTTTACGCTGTCCGAATTATTGTTAAAATAATTGATCGCACCGATCAGCATGTTATTGGAAATATTATCCAAATGCCCACGGAATTTTAACCATGGACCAGCCATCGAAATATGGTCGGTAGTACATTTGCCTTTTGCTTTGATCAATAGCTTTAAACCGGTAATGTCGGTACCTTCCCATGCGGGGAACGGATCGAGCAGCTGCAAGCGTGATGATTTCGGATCAACCTTAACTTCTACCTGGCTGCCATCTTCGGCAGGTGCCTGGTAACCTGCATCTTCAACAGCAAAGCCTTTTACCGGCATCTCGATACCCATTGGCTCATCCAGTTTTACCTGTTCGCCTTTCTCGTTGGTCAGCGTGTCGGTCAATGGATTAAAAGTAAGATCGCCGGCAATAGCAAACGCAGTCACAATTTCGGGCGACGCCACAAAAGCGTGGGTATTCGGGTTACCATCATTCCGTTTAGCAAAATTGCGGTTAAACGAAGTGATGATAGAGTTTTTGCGCGACGGATCGTCTGTATGCCTTGCCCACTGACCGATACATGGTCCGCAGGCATTGGCCAATACTACACCGCCCATTTCGGCAAATGTATCCAGGTAACCATCACGGCCAACCGTGAATCTTACCAACTCGGAACCTGGAGTGATCGTAAATTCGGCTTTAGTTTTTAGATGCTTGTCGATAGCTTGTTTTGCAATCGATGCTGCACGGGTTATATCCTCATATGATGAGTTGGTACAGGAGCCGATCAGGCCAACTTCCAGTTCAGCGGGCCAGTTGTTCTCTTTTACCGCGGTGGCAAATTTAGAGATGGGCCATGCCAGATCAGGCGTAAATGGCCCGTTTACGTGCGGTTCCAGTTCGGTCAGGTTGATCTCGATCACCTGGTCAAAATATTGTTCCGGGTTGGCGTAAACTTCAGGGTCACCGGTCAAATGTTCTTTTATCGCGTCCGCAAGAGCAGCAATATCTTCGCGTTTTGTGCCCCTTAAATAAATAGCGGCTTTTTCATCGTAACCAAATATAGAGGTAGTAGCACCAATTTCGGCACCCATATTACAGATGGTTCCTTTGCCGGTTGCTGACAACGATTCAGCACCATCACCAAAATATTCGACGATTGCACCGGTACCGCCTTTTACGGTTAGTATGCCGGCCACTTTTAGGATAACGTCTTTAGCGGATGTCCAGCCGGATAGCTTTCCGGTCAGTTTCACACCGATCAGCTTGGGGAATTTAAGTTCCCAGGGTAAGCCGGCCATTACATCGCAGGCATCAGCACCGCCAACACCAATAGCGATCATTCCCAAACCACCGGCATTAGGTGTGTGTGAGTCAGTACCGATCATCATTCCGCCCGGGAAAGCATAGTTCTCTAAAACAACCTGGTGGATAATTCCCGCCCCCGGTTTCCAGAAACCCAATCCGTATTTATCAGATACCGACGCCAGGAAATCATAAACTTCCTTGTTTACATCTTTCGCTGTGCTTAAGTCTTCCGTCGCGCCAATTTTAGCCTGTATAAGGTGGTCGCAATGCACGGTTGACGGGACAGCAACTTTTGGACGACCAGCCTGCATAAATTGCAATAAAGCCATTTGCGCGGTAGCATCCTGCATAGCAACACGGTCGGGTGCAAAATCCACATAGTCAACCCCACGGCCAAAAGCCTGTTGGGCATCACCTTCGGTAAGGTGGGCGTATAATATTTTTTCGGTTAAAGTGAGGTGTTTGCCGGTCGCTGTGCGGGCAGCAGCTGTGCGGGTGCTGTAGCGGTCGTACACCTTTTTGATCATATCTAAATCAAAAGCCATTGTATTGATTTTTAGGTGAAATGTAAAAGATTCAATATTAAACTCAATGTGTGCGTCTAATGTGGCGAATTTAGGAAAATTACAGCTAAATGATGTCAGGATTTTGTTTAAATATAATTTGGAGATGTTCTAAATAGTTGGCA
>JANYAB010000551.1 GCA_025355225.1 Bacteroidota bacterium | reverse complement strand
TTACAACACAGCATCCTCCGGTTACGACAAGTCATCCTCCCGGTTCAGGCGAGACAGGTCAAACCGCGACTTTTGATCATCAATTTAATCCGGTTATACCGTTACCGCCGCCGGTAGCGTCAAATCCAATAGTACCAGACGCTGCTTCTGTTAGCGCTTTAACAGCAATGGCCGGGAACATTGATGCACAAAGTATTGTTGCCATAGTTGCCTTAGCTTCAAATGTAGCCACAACTGCAATAACGGCAATTACTGCTATTGCTCATAAAAATAAATAATTAAACCAAAAGCATGGCTATTACGCAAGACATCATCTCAAGAACACAACGTTACGAAGGCGACAATAATCACCAGGCAGTGAACCACTGCTACCTTGACACAAGTGGTTATGTAACGGTCGCATGGGGGCATAAAATTTCACCTCCGCCCCCTGCCATTTCTGTGCGTTTAATTCACAAAACTGACCTTTTAGCTGCTACCGATTCAGAAAAACTAGATGAGTGGAAAAACATAAAGGCTATGCCAAAGGGATTAATTGCGGCAAGGTACGATAGCGCATGTAAACTAAAAATGACTCAGTCAGATATGGATAATTTATTAACCACTGATCTGGCGAATACGGAACGTCAACTTATTAAGCACTTTACAAATTACACTAATTTTCCTTCCGCTGCTCAAGCAGGGCTTATTGACATGGCCTATAATGTCGGGGTAAAAGGATTAATTACCAGCTTTCCCAATTTTGTTGCAGCCGTGCAAAACCAGAATTGGACTGCAGCCGCTAAAGAATGTCACCGGGCGCCGCCCATTGCAAAGCAGCGGAACATAGAGGTGATGGAATTGTTTTTTCAAGCCGCCACTCAGGCGGCCCCCAAACCAACGCCCTCACCTACGTCGACGCCTATAGGCACAACTGGTAGCAGTGGTATAAAATTAGGTGCTTCCGATTTTTCAGGATGGCCTGATCAATTTACCAGCAGCCAGGGTATTCCTGCCTCGTCAACTAAACAAGCAGTTGCGGTCGGGGGAGATAATCCGTTATCAGGATATTTATTAGACAAAAGTGTTGAGTCGCAAAGTATAGTTGCCATAGTAGCCCTGACTTCAAATGTTACGGCTGTGGCACTTGCCGCGATTACAGCCATTTCGTGTAACAACAGGGAATCTTAAACATTATAAACGTTAAAACAATGAGCATCACGCCAGACGAAATTTCGAGGGTTAAAAGATTTGAAAGCAATATAACCCATTTATATCTCGATACGACGGGGCATGTAACTATTGGATATGGGCATCTTTTAGCAAACATAAATAATACAGTTGCATTACCTTTCGTTCATAAATCTGATGGAGCTGCCGCAAATACAGTAGAAAAACAAACTGAATGGACCACCATTAAATCAAAACATTTCGGACAACCGTACCCGGCAACATATTATGACCAGTTTTGTACGCTCATTTTAAATCAGCCGGATATTGATACCCTATTAACCAATGATCTGGCAGTTTTCGAACATCAGTTAGGCAGCCTCTTCCCAAACTATCCAAAGTTCCCACAATCTGCAAAGGCAGGTCTTGTTGATATGATATTTAATTTAGGAATGGGTACTTTACGCTCAGTTTTTACGAATTTTGTAGCTGCTGTAAATAGACAGGACTGGGCAACTGCAGCTAACCAATGCAACAGGCCGCAAGTAAGTCCGCAGCGAAACACTGAGGTAAAGCAGCTCTTTCTTCAAGCAATTGCCCCCCCAAAACCAACTCCAACACATCCATCACCAACACCAACACCAACACCAGGTACTGGTTCAATGCGTCATGTTTTGGATATAGCAAATTGGCCAACGGTAGGTTCTGAAGACCAATACACTCCGCCAATATCTGCTCAACAGCCAGTTTCAGCGCCGGCTACTGCTGCTACATTGCCGAATTATATATTAAGGAATGGCCTTGGATCGCAAAGTATAGTGGCTATAGTTGCTATATCTTCAAATGTTACCACGGCCGCAATAACTGCCATTACGGCAATTGCCTGTGGCAATAAAAAGTAATACATACCCACGGTAAGGACGTGGCAATTAATATGGACTTATAAAGAATTTAAAGGCACCACATAACAATGCAGAATGATCCATTAATAAGTATTGTGATACCTGTAAGAAATGAAGGAGTTAGGATTGAAGAAGCCATTTTATCGTTCATTGATGGGAGAAGCAAGTTATTTGCTATCGAATTTGTAATTGTGGATGATGCATCTGATGATGGGTGCTGCGAATTTTTGAATTTTTTTTTTGATGATAAAAAAAGCCTGGTCAATATAAAAGTTGTCAGGTTAAATACCTGGTCGGGAATACCACTTACACGAAATACCGGAGCAAAACACGCTACTGCCTCAATTCTTATTATTACTGATGCCAATGTAAAGGCATGCAAAGGGTGGGATATTCCGATTTTTCGCGATATAAAACCCAATATTGCCTTGTGCGCAACGATAGCAGATAAAGATTCTGCATGGAGAGGATATGGCTGCGTGCTGGATTTATCATCCATGGGAATAAAATGGTTAACAGAGCCGGGATTATTTAATGATTATGTACCTGTAACGCCATCTACAGGGACAGTTATTTACAAAGACTTGTTCATGAAATTAGGCGGCTTTGACACAGCCATGCCTGTATATGGCGCTGCCGAACCTGAATTTAGTTTAAGGCTTTGGTTATATGGCGGGCAGATTAAAAACGTGCCTGATTTAATTTTTCGACATAGATTCAGACCAGATGAAGAAAGAAAACCGTTTTTGGATCAGATCAATGTAATCCAGTTAAAAAACTACCTGAGATTTGGGTTATTGTATTTAAATAACCCCGAAATTAATAACATGCTCGGTTATTGGAAACAAGCAAACCCTTTGAATTTTTATGGCGCGCTGGATGACTTAAATAAGGATGAAATAACAATGAGAAGATATTATTTACAAAATAACCTAAAATATAATTTCGATTGGTTTTCTAACTTGTTTCAATTAAAGCAGTTAACTACTCTTAAAAATTAGTTTGTCAACATAAATCTTTATACGATGAGTTTGAATATTGAGCAGCATGTTGTTGCCTGTATACCATATTACCGCTGTCAGCAATATATTCGCCGTGCCGTAGAAAGCTTGTTAGCGCAAACTCACAAAAATTTAACTGTGGTAGTTATTAACGATGCTGACTTTGAAACTCCGCCCTGGCCAATGCTTACTGATATAGATGATCCACGTTTGGTGAGGTTTGACTTGAAAGAAAACAGAGGACCTTATTTTGCTACCCAGGTAGTGTTACAATCAACCAATGCACCCTTTTTTCTTATTCAAGATGCAGACGATTGGAGTGATCCTAAAAGATTAGAACATCTTTTATATGGGAT
>JANYAB010000526.1 GCA_025355225.1 Bacteroidota bacterium | reverse complement strand
TGAATAATGGGTAAACTGCCTAACGTCTGTAATCGCTAATGACAAACAAGGTATCAAAAAAATCAATGAAAGCGCAAATCCATTTTTATGCAAAAGAGGAATAGATCAGATTGAAAATACTTTTAAACACTTCTTCTTCTTTCGCCTAAAGTGTCCCAACTTCGCAGTCCCGATTTTTGATTTATGAGTACCCACTATAAAAAAATTGCCTTAGAGCTTTCAATTGCCGAAAAACAGGTAAGCACCACCGCCGGTTTACTGGATGAAGGTGCGACTGTTCCCTTCATATCCCGTTACCGCAAAGAACTTACCGGCAGCCTGGATGAGGTTCAGGTAGCTGCCATCCGCGACCGGATACAACAATTACGCGAGCTGGATAAACGCAGGGAAGCCATCTTAAAGTCGCTTGCCGAAATGGGAAAACTTAGTCCGGAACTACTGAAGCAGATCGACGAGGCTGAAACAATGGTGGCGCTTGAGGATATCTATCTGCCTTATCGACCCAAAAGAAAAACCCGGGCCACGGCAGCCCGCGAAAAAGGATTGCAACCGCTTGCCGACTTTGTACTTGAACAAAGCAGGGCAGACCTTGACGCGGAAGCAGTTAAATATATAGATGAAGAAAAAGGGGTCAACACTGCGGAGGAAGCACTTTCCGGGGCAAGGGATATCATAGCGGAGCACATCAGTGAAAATGCAGAAGTTCGCACAAAAATGCGTAGTTTGTTTTTAGAAAAGGGAACTTTTCAATCTAAAGTTATCACCGGAAAAGAACAGGAGGGTATTAAATATAGAGATTATTTTGACTGGACAGAGCCTGTCAAGTCGATCCCCTCACACCGCATTCTGGCGATACGCCGCGGCGAAAAAGAAGAAATGCTATGGCTGGATATACAGCCGCCGGAAGAGGAAGCTATCAACATATTGGAACAGCTATTTGTAAAAGCCAATAATGCTTCATCGCAACAGGTGAAACTGGCGATAGCGGATGGGTACAAACGTTTGTTAAAGCCATCAATGGAAACGGAGATCCGCCTGTTCACCAAAAAGAAAGCTGATGAAGAAGCGATCAGGGTGTTTGCCGAAAATGCCCGTCAGCTGATGATGGCCGCGCCATTGGGTCAAAAAAGAATAATGGCTATTGATCCCGGTTTCCGCACGGGTTGCAAAGTGGTTTGTCTTGACGAGCAGGGCAAGCTATTGGAATATACCGCCATATTTCCGCATACTGGTTCAGGGGGTGTAAAAGAGGCTGAAAAGACTACCTGGCATCTGTTTGAAAAATACAATATCGAAGCCATTGCTATCGGAAATGGTACTGCCGGGCGGGAAACAGAGCTTTTTGTACGGAACTTAAACCTGCCCGGTGTAACTATTGTCATGGTTAACGAAAGCGGGGCCTCTATTTATTCCGCATCGGATGTAGCGCGGGAAGAATTCCCGGATAAGGATGTAACAGTACGGGGAGCGGTATCTATTGGGCGACGCCTGATGGATCCTTTAGCCGAGCTGGTAAAGATCGACCCAAAATCCATCGGTGTGGGCCAATACCAGCATGATGTGGATCAGAATAAACTCCAGGCATCATTGGATGATACGGTGGTCAGTTGCGTAAACGCCGTGGGTGTTGAACTCAATACCGCATCAAAACAGATACTGGCCTATGTATCGGGACTGGGGCCGCAGTTGGCACAAAATATTGTTGACCACCGCAACGAGCATGGCGCCTTTAAGCGTCGCGATCAGTTAAAAAAGGTGGCACGCTTAGGCGATAAGGCATTTGAACAGGCTGCAGGTTTCTTGCGTATCCGTGATGCAGAAAACCCTTTGGATACCAGCGCGGTGCATCCAGAACGATATGTTTTGGTAGAACAAATGGCAAAGGACCTTAAATGTTCGGTAAATGAACTGATGAGCAATGCGCCATTACGAAAAAGTATACCACTTCAAAAATACGTGACTGAAATGGTGGGTCTGCCAACTTTAAATGATATTATGGCCGAACTGGCCAAACCGGGCCGCGACCCGCGGGAGCAATTTGAAGCATTCAGCTTTACAGATGGCGTGAACGGGATAAATGATTTAAAGATCGGGATGAAACTGCCGGGCATAGTTACCAATATCACCAATTTCGGCGCATTTGTAGACATTGGTGTTCACCAGGACGGCCTGGTACATTTAAGCCAGATCACCAACCGCTTTATCAAAGACCCTAATGAAGTATTGAAGGTACATCAAAAGGTAGAAGTAACGGTAACCGAAGTGGATGCGAACCGCAAACGGATAGCGTTATCCATGAAGGTAAACGAACCGCGGGAACAACCCAAACAACAGCCTAAACCGGTTATGGAGAAAAAAGCTCAAAATCAACCCGAAACCGATATCGCCATTAAACTGGCCGCCTTAAAAAATAAGTTTAAGTAGATTTTTTACAAACAGTTTTAAATACACTAAATTTGTAATATGGAAACAGTGATAGCAAAACCTGCAAATAAAGAACAATTAGCTGCCTTGAAAACTGTTTTAAAAGTTTTAAAGGTTGATTTTACAACCGAGAAAAGTCCATATAAGCCTGAATTTTTAGCCAAAGTCGAAAAAGCAGAAGAGCAAATAAAAAGCGGTAAATATCGCAAAATTACCTCTTCCGAAGTATGGAAATAAGGTTAATCGAAGAGTCCGAAAATGATCTGGCTTATTGGGAGAAGAACCACAATTCAAAAATTTTAAAAAGAATAGCTGAATTATTTGCTTCAATGGAGAAGCATCCTACTAATGGGATCGGTAAACCAGAAGCGCTAAAGTATAATTTATCAGGATACTGGTCAAGGCGAATTGATATGGGAAATAGAATTGTCTACAAAGTTGAAGGAGATATAATTTGGGTGATCTCCTTAAGAGGGCACTATAAATAGTCTGGGGAGAGACCCTACAAAACTGCCTTTATCATGTTTATTTCGGCATTGTGACCAGAAGTAACGGTAACCGAAGTAGACGCGAACCGCAAACGGATAACGCTATCCATGAAAGTAAACGAATCGCGCGAACAGCCCAAACAACAGCCTAAACCGATTATGGAG
>JANYAB010000460.1 GCA_025355225.1 Bacteroidota bacterium | reverse complement strand
TAGTCCTTAAACCTAGATCAGCATGAAAAGAGTTTTTCTTTTATTAATTTATTGCCTAACCTGTACTTTCCTGTTTGCCCAAAGCGACAAAGAAAAATTAGCCTACGCGGCGAAATCATCTCAATTCCAAAAAGAGATATGGGAAAGTCCGCTACCAGAATTTAAAGCAACGAATGTCCCGGCTAATTTTAATAAGGAGAGTGCTATTATATTAGCGCGGTCTTTCAGTCTTTCAAGAGCATCCAGTGGTAAGCTCAAATTTGGCAGATCAATTGGTATAACAACACGTACCACAAAATTCAGCATATTTCACGAAAGAGTTAAGATCAATGATAAAACAGCACTTGAAAGTTTTTCGACCATTGAATATCAGAAAAAACTGGATAAATCAACATCACAGCTGTTTGCGAAGTTTGCTGATGTAAATAACACCTTCATTGGCGCAAAGTGATAAAGCCCAATGGAAAAGAAATAACGGTTAATACAAGCGAAGAAGTTCTGATAAAAAATGAATCTAAAGACCAAAAAGGCAAGCTCGCAATTCCTGACTTACAGGTTGGGGATGTTTTGGACTATTACATTTGCAAAGAAGATATTGCTGATAAGGAAGCAGGGAATTCCTATGAGGATAATGATAACCTGTTCTTTTTAGTCGATGAGTATCCCGTTTTATATTATAGCCTGGATTTTCAATTCAATAAAAAAATCAAGATAAAAACTATCTATGCTAATGGAGCTAAGCATTTTGAGGAGAGCAATAATGAAGAAGGCGACCAATTGCTTAGCCTAAAACTGCATAATATTCCCAAATATCAAAGCCAGTTATGGACCTCGTCGTTACGTCAATATCCATACGTTGAGATTGGAAGCGCGTATGACGATGCTCTCGACAAAACAATAACTAAAAATCATTTTGAAGGCCAAACTGCCATGTTTCAGGCCCAAAAATATATTTTTGAAACGAGTTTTGTAGAAGTAGCCCATCCTTTTCACATGCTGGAGGATAAATTGAAAAGTTATTTTAAAGACAAAAGATTTTTAAAGAACACGCTTCTGGATAGCCTCATGAAGGTTTTGTACGCAGAATGGAAATATGACACTTTTTGTACTTATTCGGGGAGCATGGGGAGCGAAACAGGAGATTTCTCCTCTTTAAAATATCGGAGTGCCGTTAGCTGGATTAATACCGCTAATATGGCTTTTATTTTAACCGATCTTAAAGTTAATTTCGATGTATTGCTTGTCACCTCACGTTATACTAACAGTCTTGATAATGTATTTAATTATCAAGACTTTGACGCGCTTATACGCATCAACGGCGACAAACCGATGTACATGTTTTTCGATGACGTTGCTACTCATTTTAATGAAATACCGGGGAGGTTCCAGGGCGAAAAAGTAGTCGTTTTACATCCTAAAAGGAGAAATAATTCGGAATACAATTTTACGGAGGAAGAGGGTGTTTTGCCAGTGAGTACAAATGACCAAAATAATATCGACGAACAGTTAAACGTTAGCTTGACTGCTCAGGGTATGCAGAAGCTGAAAGTTGAAAGATTTGTAAAGCAAACAGGTGCAATGAGGCACGATGATCAGAAGGCCCTTTTGAGTTTGTACGATATTGACGGCAACCTTACCGAAGCAGCAAAAGGCTTAGATATAGATAACCGATTTAAAGATTATTATGGCGGTTGGAAGAAATATCTGGCTCTTATAAAATCAGCATTTGATAAGGTAAATGGTGAAAAAAGTAAATATTTTAATAAAGAAATAAAAGAAAAGTTTGACCAGGAACCACAGGAGGTAAGTAATTGTAAAATAATTAATGCAGCTTTAGACAAAACTAACCCGGTATTTGAATACAGTGAAACATTTGTGCTGGATAATTTGGTGAAGAAAGCAGGTAATAATTTTATTATTGACGCCGGAAAACTTACCGGTGGGTTTTTACAACTGGAAGAAAAGAACAGAACGCGGGATAAGGATATTTATATGCCCGCGGCCCGCAGTTTTAATTATACCATTGTGATTAATATTCCGCAAGGATATAATGTAAGGGGAGTTGAAGAAATGGCTCAGAAAAAATCAAATAAAACCGGGTCATTTTCCTCAGAAGCTGTTGTTAATGGTAATAAGCTAACCATAAAAGTGGCCCGTGTTTATAATAATAATTTTGAAAAAGCAGCCGACTGGCATTTACTTACTGATATGATAGATACAGCATCAGATTTTAATTCAAAGAAGATATTATTGGAAAAACAAGGTTGAGTTTAGCCGTAAAAATTTAAGATAGAAAGTTATTACGGGGGAAACCTATAAATCGTGTAAATCAGGATTCAGACTATTTCGGACTAAACTATATCTTTGTAACTTATGACAGCTACAGAGATACGCCAGGCTTTTCTTGATTTTTTTGTTTCCAAAGGGCATGTTATTGTGCCCTCAGCGCCTATCGTTATTAAAAACGACCCCACGTTGATGTTCACAAACGCGGGCATGAACCAGTTTAAAAACATTTTTTTGGGTGAAGCGCCTGCAAAATATCGACGTGTGGCCGATACGCAACGCTGCCTGCGTGTATCAGGCAAGCATAACGATTTGGAAGAGGTGGGTATTGATACCTATCACCATACGATGTTCGAAATGCTGGGCAACTGGAGTTTTGGCGACTACTTTAAAAAAGAAGCCATTGCCTGGAGCTGGGAATTACTGACCGAAGTTTACAAATTGCCCAAGGACAGATTGTACGTAACCTATTTTGAAGGCGACGAAAAAGAAGGGCTTGCCAGGGACACAGAAACTTATGACCTGTGGAAACAATATGTTGACGATGCTCACATCTTACCAGGCAACAAAAAAGACAATTTTTGGGAAATGGGCGAAACCGGCCCCTGCGGCCCCTGCTCTGAGATACATTACGACAGTCGCCCGGATAGCGAACGTTCTGAAGTGAGTGGTGCAACATTGGTGAATGCTGACCACGACCAGGTGATAGAAATATGGAATAACGTATTTATGCAGTTTAACCGCCTTAAGGATGGTTCATTGCAACCATTGCCAGCTAAACATGTAGATACGGGGATGGGTTTTGAGCGTTTGGTTAGGATATTGCAAGGGAAGACTTCCAATTATGATACAGATATTTTTCAGCCGTTGATACAGTTTATTGCGGAGAAAAGTGGCAAGAGATATAATAACGAGGCAAAACCCGGGGATGAGGAATGGAATGATGCCGTAGCGATGCGCGTAATGGCTGATCATATTCGTGCCATTAGTTTCGCCATTGCAGATGGGCAATTGCCCTCCAACAACAAAGCTGGTTATGTGATCCGCCGTATTTTACGAAGGGCGGTTAGATATTCTTATCAGTATTTAGGATTCAAAGAACCGTTTTTAAACCAGTTGGTGCCTTTATTAGCTGATCAATTTAAAAGTGTTTTTGATGAATTGTATAATCAAAAGGATTTTGTGCAGAAGGTGGTTTTGGAAGAGGAGAATGCGTTTTTGAGAACTTTGGAAAATGGATTGAGGAGATTTGAACTTTTACCGTTTGAATATTATCAATCTGAAGCTGGAATAGTTTTTTCTAATGAGCCTCCTAATATATTTAATGACAAAATACTTTCTTATGTAAAGGATAGGTTAGACGAAAAAAACTTTGTTATATCGGGTCAGGCCGCCTTTGAGTTGTCTGACACATTTGGGTTTCCTATTGACCTTACTGAATTGTTAGCTCGTGAAAAAGGTTGGAGCGTTGACATTGAAGGCTATGAAAAAGCCCTCCAACAACAAAAAACCCGCTCCCGCGCTGCCACAGCCATTGATACCGGAGATTGGATCGTCCTAAAAGATGATGACAATGTAAAATTTACCGGCTATGATGAAACAGAAACAATAGCCCATGTTGTAAAATACCGTAAAGTCACCGCTAAAGGAAAGGAACAATACCAGGTAGTATTGGATAAAACTCCCTTTTATGCCGAAAGCGGGGGACAGGTGGGAGATACCGGCCAATTGGTTTTTCCGGATGGAGAAGTTATTGAAGTGACGGATACCAAAAAAGAAAATGGCCTTATTGTTCATTATGTAGATAAATTGCCTGAGCACAAAGCCATTGATGATGCTTTGACGGCTATTGTAAACCCGGAAAGAAGAGGCAGCATCATGAACAACCACTCAGCTACGCATTTGCTTCATGCTGCATTAAAACAGGTGCTGGGCAATCATGTCAATCAAAAAGGATCACTTGTAAATGACGAATATCTTAGGTTTGATTTTTCGCATTTCGCTAAGGTTTCTGATGAGGAACTCGCTAACATTGAAGCCATCGTGAATGAAAAGGTACGTGAGAATATTCCGCTAAAAGAAGAACGAAGTGTAGAATACGATATTGCCATTAGTAGTGGAGTAACCGCTCTGTTCGGCGAGAAATATGGTGAATATGTCCGCGTAATTACTTTTGACGATGATTTTTCAAAAGAGTTGTGCGGCGGTACACATGTAAAAGCTACCGGAAACATTGGTTATTTTAAAATAATTTCTGAAAGCGCTGTAGCTGCCGGAGTTCGTCGTATTGAAGCAATTACAGGTATTGCTGCCGAAAATTATATTAATGAACAAAGTCAAACTATTCATCAGCTAAAAGAACTGCTTAAAAACCCAAAAGATATTAGTAAAAGCGTTGAAACGCTGCTGGAAGAGAATTCCCGCCTGAAAAAAGAAATTGGAAAATCGGTACTTGAAAAATCATCTGGGTTAAAGAACGAATTGGCCAAAAAAGTACAAGTTATTAACGGTGTCAATTTTATAGCCGAAAAGGTAGAACTGCCAAATGTGGATGCTATTAAAAACCTCGCTTATAACTTAAAGGATATTGTTCCCAATCTTTTCCTGGTGCTTGCAGCAGAAATTGAAGGCAAGCCAAATTTGACTGTTATGATATCCGAGAACCTTGTTAAAGAAAAAGGCTTAAACGCCGGCGCAATTGTACGCGATTTAGCTAAAGAAATAAAAGGTGGCGGAGGTGGACAACCTTTTTTTGCTACAGCGGGCGGAAGCGACGTAGGCGGCCTGGACAGAGCCCTTGTGAAAGCAAAGTCTTTTAACTCTATAACATAAATAGGAATTAATTACTCCTATTTATGGGGTTGGGATGGAATAATTTTATATTTGGCTTTTAATCAAAGCTATTATAGCTGATTTAATGTTATGACAGTAATTCAAAGCAGTGTTAGTGATAAATACGAATTAGTTGTTGGTTTAGAAGTACACGCACAATTATCCACTTTAAGCAAAGCCTTTTCATCCGATTCAGCCGCCTTTGGGGGCGGTCCAAATCAACACATCAGTGTGGTTTCATTGGGTCACCCCGGTACCTTGCCCCGCATCAATAAAAAGATGGTGGAGTATGCTGTAAAAATGGGGTTGGCTTGCAATTGCTCTATCAACCTGAATAATACATTTGCACGCAAAAATTATTTTTATGCGGATCTGCCAAAGGGATATCAGATCACGCAGGATCATTCTCCGATATGTTTAGGCGGGCACATCGGCATACGGCTATCAGACGGCACACAAAAGAATATCGCCATACATCATATCCATATGGAGGAGGATGCCGGCAAAAGCATGCACGACCAGCACCATGAAGACTCTCTGATCGACCTGAACAGGGCCGGAGTGCCTTTAATAGAGATCGTGTCAGAGCCGGATATGAGAAGCAGCGAAGAAGCCTGGCAATATCTTACCGAGATACGTAAACTGCTCCGCTATTTAGATATCTGCGATGGTAATATGGAAGAAGGCAGTGTTCGTTGTGACGCCAATATTTCCGTAAGGATTAAGGGGGCAACCGAGTATGGTAACCGCTGCGAAGTAAAAAATCTCAATTCCATCCGCAATGTTCAGCGAGCCATTGAGCACGAGTTTGATAGGCAGGTGAACATTATCGAAAATGGCGGCTATATAGAACAAAATACACTGAATTTTAATGATGATACCGGCGAAACCTCGGTTTTGCGATCAAAGGAAATGGCCAATGATTACCGGTATTTCCCAGAGCCTGATTTGCAGCCTTTGCATCTTAACAAGGAATATGTTGAGAAAATACGAAGCAGCCTCCCTGCGCTTCCCAACGAACTTTATGATAAATATATTACTTTATTAGGCTTATCGGATTACGATGCTTCTGTGATCACAGCCGACAGGGAGTTAGCATTATACTTTGAGGAACTGATAAAATACACAAGTAATTATAAGGCTGCTGCCAATTGGCTGATGGGTTCGGTGAAATCATATCTGAACGAAAATGGCAAAGAGATTACAGATTTCGGAATTAAACCGGTTAATTTAGCCGGGCTCATCGTCCTGGTTGATACCGGTAAGATCAATAACTCTGTCGCATCGCAAAAGTTATTTCCAGCGTTGTTAAAGGACCCGTCAAAATCGCCAGATCAGTTGGCAAACGATTTAAACCTGCTGATCAGCACTGATACAGATGATGTGCACCAATTTATAAGCGATGCTATTGCCAAATTCCCTGATAAGGTAATAGAATACCAAAAAGGCAAGAAAGGCGTTTTGGGTTTGTTTATGGGCGAAATAATGAAAAGCTCGAAAGGCAGGATCGACCCACAACAAACCAACCAATTATTAATTAAAGAGTTAGAATCAAAATAGAAACATCGGCTTAAAGCGCAAAGCAGAAAGCTTAAAGCTACGTAGCTTTAAGCTTTGGTTTTTT
>JANYAB010000381.1 GCA_025355225.1 Bacteroidota bacterium | reverse complement strand
GTTCATTGCCGAGGCTGCCATTACGCTGGTCATCCCTCCTGCTGATGCACCGCCCATTACGGGTATCTGCACTTTGTGAGATGGCACCCCGGGTAGGGCCCGCCGTTTTTCGTATTCGGTAAGCGCCTCTATCAGGTAATCCAAAACGCCTGCAGTATAGGCCCCGGCAGACACTGCTCCGGCCATGCAAAGGCCTACATAAAATGTGTTTTGATCTGGGTTTTCGGTACTGTCCATAGTTTTAGGTATTTAACATAAAATTAAATACAAAATGCTATAAAACAATGGGTTAAAACACGGTAATTAATTGCGGATTTTACGTGATAGTGGAGAGGTTAGCTTAACTTAAACTTGTCGCTGGTTGGCTGGTTCTTCTTCGCCAAAGGAGTCTCTCGGACAAAGGAGGGACTTGGAGTATCAAGGTGCCTAATTATCTCTCCCTCCTTTGGCGTTTAAGTTAACCCGTAAAAAAATAAGACCGCCATGAGTTGTAAAATTTCACGAAATTCTGAAGGTTGAATGACATTTCTGCACGTTATCTCCTCAATAATACAAATTAAGAACGTTTATTCACAATGGTTTGTGCTTTGATGGGTTAGGAGAGGTGGTTTTTGAAAGCCAATGAATGTTACTTTTCTTTGGCCGTCAAAGAAAAGTAACCAAAAGAAACTCTCGGCTGCGTCTGATTCTATGAAAGTTAGCGGTTTGGCTTGGTCTGTGCTACCCGAACCAGCCAATGCCGAATTTTGAGGCTATTTACGGGTTGTGCTTTTTTTTCCCCGTCAGCAGATAAGCTTCGGGCGAAATCAGGCAAAACTGTGGTGGCCTTGAGCGCGGGAAAGGGCATCGCAATACTTGCTGAAGCGCAAGCCTGAGCGAACGAAGTAGGGCAAGATTTTGCAGCCCGTGGTTTTGCTGGATTTGCAGCGCAAAGGCACTGTGCGGCAAAGAAGCATTTCTGGTGACAAGCGCTTTTGGTTACTTTTGTCGCACAAAAGTGACTAAGCATCCGCGGCTATGAGCGGTACGATGATTAATTTCAGCAAATCTCCATGTCATGGGTAGGAACAAAGCCACTGAACTATGCCAGTCAATGGACATTTATTTCTTCAAATGACTATCTTGCACTAATTATATTTCCGCCGGCATCAATTCCTCAACAGTTTTTAAGTATACCTTAAATTCAGATCCTTTGCCCGGCTCGCTTTTTAACAATATCTTTCCACCCGAGCTATTTACGATTTCATTTACCAGGTACAGGCCGATACCCGAACCCTCGATTTCGTTCTGCATCCGGAAATACTTTGAAAATATAACTTCGTGCTTGTCCGGATCAATACCTATTCCGTTGTCTTTTACCGTAATAATGGTGAAATCTCCGTCCTGTTCTGTTTTTATAAAAATCTGAGGCGAATGATCGGCAGACTTGAATTTAATGGCATTGCTTACCAGGTTATAAAGTATGCTCCGTAATTTTCTGCGGGAAAAAAGTATCTCGGATACATTAATTTCACTTCTTATAACTGCACCTGATTCATTAATATCACCCGCAGTAGTAAGACGTACGTCCTCTAAAATATGTTCGAAATTTAATAATTCTTCTTCCGCTTTAAACCTATAATCCAGTTTTCGGTCTTGCGTCAGATCATGAATTATATTTTGCATTTTAAGGATCGACTTTTCTAACGTTCCAAAAAGCGATTGAACTTTTGGCGCACTTTCAAGGTCCAGCTTCTTTATAAAGCTAACGGTGAGCACGAGGTTTGTTAGCGGGTTTTTCAAATCATGTGAAATAGTATCTAATAACGTTTCATGTTCTGCTATCAGCTTCTCCTGGTCTTTCAGATCTCTGATACGCGCGGTAATTTCAACAAACGTTATGATCACTCCAGTTGCTTTGCTTTTCCCCAATACCTTGTAGGGTATAATATTCATTTGGTACCATCTGAAATCCTTGGTTTGAATTTCCTTTTCAAGTATTTCGTGCGTATCAATTACCTGTCGAATATTTTCTATGATGGACG
>JANYAB010000417.1 GCA_025355225.1 Bacteroidota bacterium | reverse complement strand
AGAAGATAACCTATACGCCAATTTTTATAGAGGCTGTAGTAAAGGCAATCAAGGATATGCCCATGATCAACGTTTCGGTTAATGGCAATCAGGTTGCCGCTGGGCAATGAAGTGGCCATGCCGATATTAATGGCCGCTTTTTTGATGATCTGATTGCCATTAACCGAAACGTTGATCATGGGCATATCCTTGATTGCCTTTACTACAGCCTCTATAAAAATTGGCGTATAGGTTATCTTCTCGCCTTCCCTTTTCTCAAAACTATTCTTGATCTTTTCGCGCCATAGTACCAGATTGGTCACATCCGCTTCCACAAAAGAGGTAACATGCGGGGATGTTTGCTTACTCATCACCATGTGATCTGCAATTAAACGGCGCATCCTATCCATCTCGATAATCTCGTCGCCTCCTGATATTGAAACAGTTGGAGAAACTTTAGGTTTGGCAGGCTGTTCGGATTGTATAGCTGACTCGCTTTGAACACTATCCAGCTCAGTAGCAGTTGGTACAGGTGCTGCAGCCTGGGATTGAGGTTTCTCCTGCGGGGGAGATATAGTTTCCTGAAACTTCGTTGTTGACTTCGAATATGGGTCTTGCAGATAATTTAACAAATCGTCTTTTGTTAAACGGCCCTCTGCACCAGTACCCGGAATCTGATCCAATTCTTCAATACTTATGCCTTCCTGTGATGCTATATTTTTTACTAAAGGAGAATAAAATCTTGCTGAGTCTTTAGATACGTTACTATTTTTTTCTGCGGTTTTCTGTTCAAGTTGCTCAATACCCGGAATTTGTTCGGATGTAATTGACTGTTCTTCAGGCGTTTCGGGTATGTTTATTTCTTTGGGTTCTTCAACCGCCGGAAATACTTCTTCTCCTGATTCTTCGGCTTCATCGGTTTCAATAACGGCAATCACAGAACCCACCTGCACCACATCATCCTCATTGCAAAGCTGCTGAACCAGCTTTCCGGAAACTGGTGAAGGAACTTCAGAGTCCACCTTATCGGTAGCAATTTCCATTACAGATTCATCTGCTTCAATATAATCACCGGGAGTTTTATTCCATTTAATGATTGTAGCTTCAGCAACACTTTCGCCCATTTTTGGCAATAACAATTGGTATTTGGCCATAAAGAATTATATAATATTGGGCAAAATTAGTTAATTAGTTTTTAAATTCCTTTAACAGCATATTTAGCATGTTCAGCGCGGATATTGCAGTTCTTTCTATGTTCTGCTGTCGCTTATTGCCAAATAAAAATTTTCTGGTGATTGTCTTTTCTGCGTTGGCAACCCCTACCCAAACAATGCCAACAGGTTTATCGGGTGTTCCCCCGTCCGGACCTGCGATGCCTGTAACGGCAATAGCGTAATCCGATTTAAAATTCAACAAGGCACCTTCAACCATTTCGGTAACTGTTTCTTTACTCACAGCTCCATATTGCCACAATGTTTCATTTTTAACTCCCAGTATGCTTTCTTTGAGCTCGTAAGAATAAGATACGGCACCCCCGAAAAATACTTTTGACGAGCCTGGATGCAAGGTGATCAAATGCGCAATATATCCGCCGGTGCAGCTTTCAGCTGTTGACAGTGTAAGCCCTTTCTCGGTCATGAAATTGAGAATGGCCTTTTCAAGGGGGATATCTTCCTGAGCAACTACAGCATTGCCTACCCGTTCAACAATTTTGGCAGTATATTCATTTATTTTGTCTTTCAAAGCTTTTTCATCTTCACCATAAGCACTTAAACGCAAACGGACCTGCCCAAGTTTAGGTAAATAAGCCAGTTTTACATAAGCAGGAAGCGCATCTTCAATATCCGCTATCTTTTCGGCTAAAAAAGACTCGCCCTCACCTGCGGTCAATATAGTTTTATGAATAATAAACGGAAGTTTTAAAGTCGCCTGAAGTTTTGGTATTACCGCTTCTTCCATCATGTACATCATTTCGTGCGGCACACCAGGCATCGAAACATAAATTTTACCATTATAATTAAACCACATGCCGGGCGCAGTTCCGTTTTTGTTGAGGATCACCTCGCAATTTTCGGGCACTTCGGCTTGTCTTTTATTTACTTCGAGCAATGGGCTTTTAAACCGTTCAAATATCCGGGTAACATTATCCAGGGCATCCTTGTTTTCAACAAGGCCCACACCAAAATATTCGGCAAGGGTTTTCTTTGTAATATCATCTTTTGTGGGGCCAAGGCCACCCGTTATCAATATTATATCAGCCCGTACGTCTGCGTGGGATAGTGCTTCTAAAATATGGCCCCTCTCATCCGAAACAGAAGATATTTGTTTTACCCTGATCCCAATCGCATTCAGTTTTTGAGCTATCCATGCCGAATTGGTGTCAATAATCTGGCCTATCAGTATTTCGTCGCCTATGGTTATGATTTCTGCTTGCATTTTATACAATACACATGATTTATTGGTTGGGATTAAAATATTGATTATTGGTATAATCGCTCCTTTTGGTTAGTTTCAAGTCTTGTAATATAGCCGCATTTACTTTCAAAGTAACGTTATACGATTTATAATACCCAAAAGGAAGCCACTGCATGGATAAGTTCCAGCAATGAAGATCACGATAGATGCCAAAGGATGTGGCACTGCTTAACTGGCCTGCCCTTATATCATAGTTGGTAGTATATTGCACCTTCCATTTGGGGGTAATACTGATGTCGCCACTTATCATTATGGTATTGCTTATATTGGTGGAAGTGTAATTGTTGTTGTAATTAAAGCTGTAATTAAGCGATATGTTCCAGGGCACATTAAAATCGACATATGCGCTTGGGTCGCTGTTTAGTAAGGCTAATTTTGCAGCCTGCTCCGGCTTCATGGTTTGCAAGGTTGTACCGGGGGCAGGCGGCGGAGTGGTAGGTTTAAATACCGATGGATTTAAACTCGCGCTTGCTGAAACATTGAATTGGGTTAGCGCCGGAAATTTGCCATCTTGTATGGTATAACGATTTATGGGCACCCTATATTTATAGATCTGACCGTTAGAAATGGAATCCCTTACCTGGGTAACATAAGGGTTCAAACTTCCTCCGAAGGTGACATTCACCTTTTGCTTAAATAAAGAAGTATGTCCCGAAAATGATATGGCAGAGAGCCTGAATGAATCTGCGGCAAAGTTGTAAAATGTGGAAACACTGAAACCTTCTAATATTTTTATTTTTTTATCCGTAGTCGACGTATCTGTACTTTTAGGCCTCACTTTGGCTTCAATATTATTATCAATACTTAATCCTACTCCTGCCTGTTTACCAGCCGATGGCCCCCCATAAACGGCATTCTGAAAAACGGAATATCTTTGATAGCTGATTGGGTAAGGGATAGTAGCACTGCTAATAGCCGTTTGATAATAGCCAAAGCGGGAGTCCGAAAAATCCGGATGATAGCCAAAGCTGAGCGATGGTGTAGCTACATACCTGATAAATTTCAACTTGCTGTTTTTGAAAGCAAGTGTACTGTATATCTTGGTTGATAAGCTTGCACCAAAATTATATTCCCCCGCTCTTTTAAAGCCGCTGAGTGTGTCATAAACCAACGAGTCCCTGCCCGGCACGCTGCCCCTCGCAAATCTTTCATGAATACTTTGAAAATACCATCGCTCGGTATAATTAAAGCTGGTACTAAATTGAAAATAATGAAATAAATTTTGACTGAATCCTATTGGTATCTGATGTTGAAAGCCGTTTTGCAGTCTTTTCGTTAAAGTAGCGCTTTGAAATAATTCCGCTTCCGGTACATTGTTCACTTTATTTGTACCCTGTAAACTATAGCCTACCGTTATTTTTTGATACCACTTTTGCGTACCAACTCTTTCCTTTGAATCAAAAGGGCTAATGGTTGACATATTAAAGTTAAAGGTGGGAAGTTGCAAAGTAACTGTTTTATTTACAAGGTCCTGACTATGTGACAAACTGACGGTAAGGTTAAAAGGCGATCCTGCCCATACCCTTCCATAGGAAATGCTTGAACTAAGAGAACTTGAAGTCAATGTCTGCAAATTATAACCCTCAGTTGCCGGATTATGCTGAAAAAAACCGGATGTACCGGCATTTACAGATGCGCTGAAAGTGGTTCCCGGATTAGAATTCGGATTTTGACTATGCGACCAATCTATATGGAAATCCTTCTGTGGTACATCACCGGGTAAGCCATAATTAGTTGAACTATAACTTAAAGACACTGTTCCGGAATATTTATAACGACTTAAATATCGCGCTGACGTATTTACTTCATAAGATCCTTTTGAGTAAAGAGTTCCGGTATTTGTAAGGTCTATATAATCGTTCAACGCAATGTAATAGCCAAAATTCCTCAAATAAAACCCAAGTTTCTGGTCTTCACCAAACGTTGGAATAATTATTCCGGATGTCCTTTGGTTAGGCTTTGGGAAAAACCCAAAAGGTATTGCTAATGGAAGCGGCACACCTTCAATTTCTAAAAACGCCGGCCCGGAAATAATTTGATTTTTTTCTCCGATACCTTTAGTTATGACTATTCCAAAGTGGGTTTCAGGGTAAGGGAGACTACACGTACTAAAAATAATGTTACGATAAGCAACTTCATCTTCATTCAATTTTTTAGCCTGCCCGCCAGTGATATAATTCTGGTCCTGTTGCGACGAAGCGTTATATATTTTTCCTTTTTTCGTTTCATAATTAAACCGCAATGAGTCTGATTTAACAGGTTTTTCATTTTTCTGTTTAGATATCGGGCGGCCAATGTACCTTTTAGTCAAAGGATCAATTTGTCCGCTGGCAAATATTATTTTGTTCTTTTCTTCCACCCGGATATAATCTGCATCCAGCTCGAAATCTTCATAAGTTACACGAGCCCTGCCATATAGGTATAGAACTTGATGCACATCGTCATAACGGGTTGAATCCTCGGCATGTGCCGTCACCAACGATTTTAAGCCACTTTGTTTCTTACCCGTGGTGTCATTTTTTGTTTGGGTTGCATTTTTTGTGACAGAAATTGGTGTGGATTTTTTACCTTTAAGCAGTTTTTTATCCTTTATGGAGTCCAGCTTAATAATGGTATCGATAATTGGCTTGTAGTTATTACCTCTGCCAACTTTTGCAGATGCTATTACGTTTACCATTAATATAATTACAGACAGAAAAAAAAGGCTAACAAATTTCAAAATAGATTATGAATAGTATTTTTGCAGGTATAGTTAACAGCGCTCAAAAATAATGAAACCATCAGATTATTCGTTACTATTCGTAATGAATAATCTGATAGCTTCATCACCATTAAAAAAACAAATAACATTGATGAAAAATAACGCATTGAAAAGATTGATTTACGGTTTATCAACATTTGTTATTTTCCTTTTGCTTTTACCCTATAAATCTTTTAGTTCAGTAAAGAAAGATACCATTGTTAACGATAGTGGTTTTAAAATTAAAACCATTATTGTGGATGCCGGTCACG
>JANYAB010000387.1 GCA_025355225.1 Bacteroidota bacterium | reverse complement strand
ATTGGGAGGTGGATACCGCTAACCCGGACAAAATATTAACCATAAAGGCTGATGACAATTTAACAGCGGCGCAGGTGATCGATGCTTTAAAGCAAAAAGGTTACAAGGCTGAAAAAGTTTAACAGGCGAAGCACGATATATAACGTAACTTAGTAATACATGATACTGCATATTAAAAATATGGTCTGCGACCGCTGCCTGATGATCGTTCGTCAGCAACTGGAAAACCTAGGATTTACGGTCAGGCAGATCGCTTTAGGCCATGTGGAAATAACACCTGAGCCTGATGAAGAACAAGTACAGTTGATTGCTGCGGCTTTAAAAGTTCCGGGTTTTGAGTTGATCAATAAAGAAGCGGACAAAATCGTCGAAGCGATAAAAAACGTCGTCATCGAACTGGTGCATCACACAGACCAGTCGGAGCAGAAAACTTCCTACTCCGACCTGATCGCAAATCGCCTGGCAAAAGATTATACGTATCTGAGCCGGACGTTCTCCAATTCCCAGGACATGACCATTGAGCGTTTTATTATTGAGCAAAAAGTTGAGAAAATAAAAGAATTGCTGGATTATGGTGAACTAAACCTGAATGAAATTGCTTACCAGATGGGTTATAGCAGCAGCGCCCATTTGTCTACCCAATTTAAAAGTATCACCGGGTTAACCCCAAGCCAGTACCGGTCATCGGGACAACAGCGGAAACCCATTGATAAAATTTGAAAAGAAAGTTCGGCCTGAGCGACGAGCGCAGTTGCCTATAGCAATTGTACTGCCGGATATTTAATCAGGAGAAGGCAATGTCGTGCGAACGTAGTTAACCGGATACGGCATGTGCCGTCATTTTACATTGGCTCTACAGGCACATAAACCTCTCTGTTTAATTTATGATAAGGAGTTGTTGCCGGATTTTCCGAAAATACTTCAAATCTTACAATGTCAGCAATCTTATAACCATTTTCGGGCAGCCAGTTGTGATATAAAAAATGCCCGGCTGCGATGCTTTCTTTGATGTCGCCCCTTATTTTAAATGTGACATATTTTCCTGCCTTTATTTCTGTTACATTGAACTTTTTTGGTAGTTGCTGATGTTTATTTACTGCAACAAATGTTTTGTAAATATTTCCCTGATGCGGACTAAGTATTCCATATATTTTTTTGTAGTCAGGTAATAAATCGTTTGTAATGGCAATCTGTAGCAGTTCTTTAAAGGATTCCTGAATTTTAGCGATGTCATCGCAGGGGGCTATCAAATAAAATCCCCTTATCGTTTCTGTTTTTTTTATTTGAATATCCAGTTTGATAATAGCATTTTTCGCGTCAATTCCGATTTGATGAGTGGCTTTTGGCTTTTTACTTTTGAAAACCTGCATCCTTTCTTTTGGTGAACACCCCCGGATTTCTTCGGGAGAAATGCCAAAATAATTTTTAACTGCGCGCGAAAACACAGATGGTGAAGAAAAGCCCGCGTCCAAAGCTATTTCCTTCAGGGGTTTATAGGGGTGGATCACCATTAAAAGCAAAGCAGTTTCCAGCCTGATTTTGAGTATATATTGTTTAGGTGATTCGCCCGTTAGCTGTTTAAATAGTTTCTGTAGATGAAAAGGGGAATAATTAGCTACTTGTGCCAGGGCTTGCAGTGAAATATCGTTATTGATGTTTTTCGAAATATAATCGATGACCGCGTCTATACGTTTTTTGTGCTCTTTTGAGGTTTCTATGTCGTGCATCGGTTAAAAATAAATGACCATATTGTAAAGTGCTATTTTCCGGGAGATGTAAATTTAAACTTTCAAAAGTAGAATGCCCGAAAACATTTGTGATCGCTTGGGCTGTTTGCGTATTATGATAAGTTTAATGTCGGCCAGCCATACCACCGGTAATGAGGTGCAAAACAATAAACAGAATAATCAGACCGGTAACACCAAATATCACCTTCAGCCCCCAGGATTTTCCCGTGATCAAACTGTCGCCCTGTAATTCCTGTACACTTTTATTGCGCCGCCCATATACCGTTTTGCCCCAGGGTTTATAAACTGATAACACCGTAGTAAAAATCAATATCAGTAAACCACCAACAGCATGAATCAAGAGTTGAATTCGTATGCTGTCGAAATCCGGACCTGACAATTTGCCCCCGGTCACCCTATTTGACATTTTGCTCACCAGCGGCATGTGATTAACGAGAATGATCGAAGCGAC
>JANYAB010000385.1 GCA_025355225.1 Bacteroidota bacterium | reverse complement strand
AGAATAGTAGGTTTGGAGGAATCAAAATATTTATTCCATGCCCATATATTATTTAATTTGCGGTGGGTTTTTACCCCTTTGTCATTTAAAAAATTTTCGATCAGGTCAGCGGTGCGACCTTCTTCTTTACTAAAGGAAGGTATAGTTATCAATTGCTGCAGCAATTCTACGGCTTGCGGGTATAATGTGTTGAGTTCAGTCATAGATGAAAAGTATCCGGCAGCAAAAGTAACGGTTTTTAGGCATAAACGGCAGCGGCATGCCCTTTGATTTAGTCATTAAAATTGTGTTATTTGTAACAGGCTTTATCCAATTCATATTTATGCAAAGAAGAAGTTTTTTAAAGGCAGGTTCGGTAGCCGGACTGGCAGCAACAACCCTGGTAAGCACGTCTTGCAATTTGTTTTCGGGAGGAAAAAAGGAACAGGATTCACAGGGTGGTGAATTTGCTGATCAGTTTGAACTGAACGAGGTAACCATCGATATGCTGCAGCAAAAAATGCAGAGCAAGGAATACACATCGCGGTCGATAACCGAATTGTATTTAAAACGGATCGATGCTATTGATAAAGCCGGACCAAAACTCAATGCGGTGATACAACTAAATCCAGACGCACTAAGCATTGCCGATGCTATGGATAAAGAACGTGCGGGTGGCAAAGTACGCGGACCCCTTCATGGTATACCCATGCTGATCAAAGACAATATCGATACCGGCGACAAAATGATGACCACGGCCGGGGCACTCGCCTTATCGGGTAATATTGCTAAACAGGATGCTTTTATAATTCATAAGCTGCGCGAAGCGGGGGCTGTGTTATTAGGTAAAACCAATTTAAGCGAATGGGCCAATTTCAGGTCGACACATTCCACAAGCGCCTGGAGCAGCAGGGGTAGGCAAACCAAATGCCCGTATATTTTGGACAGGAACCCCAGCGGATCAAGCGCGGGCTCAGGTTCAGCAGCAGCAGCTAATTTATGTGCTATCGCGATAGGTACCGAAACAGATGGGTCAATTGTTTCGCCATCATCTATTAACGGACTGGTGGGCATTAAGCCTACGGTTGGTTTATGGAGCCGTTCAGGCATAATCCCAATATCAAAAACTCAGGACACCGCCGGGCCAATGGGGCGTACGGTAAAGGATGCGGTAATATTATTAGGCGCCCTTGCCGGAGAAGATGCACAGGATAGCTATACGCTCGCCAGTAAAGGGAAAATTCAACCCGATTACACCAAATTTTTAGACCCGGATGGTTTGCGGGGGAAACGTATCGGCATTGAAAAGGACGGGATGAAAGTTAGCCCGGCCATGGATAAATTGTTTCAGGATGCTATCGCCGTGTTAAAGAGCAAGGGCGCCACCATTATTGAGGTTGAGCTGTATAAACAAATAAAGGAGGCAGGGAAGGCAGAATTTACGGTATTGCTATACGAATTTAAGGATGGCGTGAACCAATACTTAAGCAAAGCAAACTCAAAAATGAAAACGCTGGCAGATGTGATCGCTTTTAACAAACAGAACGAAACCAAGGCAATGCCCTTTTTTAAACAGGAAACACTGGAATTAGCAGAGAAGAAAGGTGGACTGGACAGCAAGGAATATCTCGATGCAGTAAAGAAAACAACTGAAATTACCCGGAATGCCATCGATGCCCTATTGAAAGAAAATAAACTGGATGCCATTGCTGCACCAACAAATGGTTTTGCCTGCTGCATAGACCTCGTCAATGGGGATTATGATAACGGTTTCTCGTTCTCCGGGCCAGCAGCTATGGCGGGCTACCCGCATATTACGGTACCGATGGGAGCGTGGAATGAGTTGCCCGTTGGCTTATCCTTTATCAGCACCGCTTATGATGAGGCAGGCATCATTAAATTGGGATATGCTTACGAACAGGCCTCGAAAAAAAGAGCTGCGCCGAAGTTTAAGAAAGATTTGTTTGCGTAAATTTGGAAATGGTAACCAAAATACCCAAAAAGATATTAGCCCGCCAGCATGAGATCACTTCCGACTTTTTGAAGGAAGTAGATAAGCACCTGGCTGATATTGTGGATGAGCAGGTACTGGATATGTACGAGATAAGGGATATTGCTGGTTTAATGCATATCCACCCCACGCATTTAAGCAATACGATTAAGCTCACGACAGGCAAGGCGCCTTGTTTCTTTTTTGAAGAGAAGATCATGACCATTGCCAAAACTCTGCTGCAGGATAACTCAACATCAATCGCCGAAGTTGCGAAAAGACTTACATTCGACCCATCCAATTTTACTAAATTCTTCAAACGTTTTGAAGGCCTCACTCCAAAGCAATACCGGGAACAGGTTTTTGCGGAGTCATTAAGTCATTAGTCACTGGTCATTGGTCATCGGGTTAATGGTCAAATTATATGATATAGTAATGACCGAAAACGGAAACAGTCACCATTTAAACTGAAGCTGTCACCATAATTTAACTCTTTTACCGGGGTAATTTTGTTTCATTAATTAAATAAAAAATGGAACAAAAAAATAAAATAGCCCTGATCACGGGCGGGAGCAGTGGGTTAGGGAAAAACGCCGCCTTGCACATCGCCAATAAGGGCTTTGATGTAATCATCACCTATCGTAGTAAAAGGGAAGAAGCAGAAGCCGTAGTAGCTGAAATTGAAAAGAATGGCCGGAACGCCGCTGCCCTGCAATTGGATACCGGTATTGTTAAAACCTTTGATGCTTTTGCCCAGCAGTTAGCATCTACCTTAAAAGAAAACTGGGGTAGGGAGCAATTTGATTTCCTGGTAAACAATGCGGGCATTGATGCCGCTTCGCCTTTTGCAAAGACTACGGAGGAGGACTTTGATAATTTATTCAACGTGCATTTTAAAGGGGTTTATTTTTTGACCCAAAAATTGCTGCCGCTGATTGCTGATGGGGGTAGGATCATTAACCTTTCAACCGGGCTGACACGCTTTGCCACTCCGGGATATGCAGCTTATGCGTCCATGAAAGGGGCTATCGAAGTATTTACCAAATACCTGGCAAAAGAATTGGGGCCGCGTCGAATTGCTGCCAACCTGGTCGCACCTGGTATTATTGAAACGGACTTTACAAAAGCTGCTTTTGAATCGCATGCCGGTATGAAAGATTTTATTTCGGGCATAACCGCGTTGGGCAGGCCGGGTTTACCCGACGACATTGGCGGTATCATCGCCTTTTTATGCACCGAGGATGCCCGATGGATAAATGCGCAGCGGATAGAGGCATCGGGAGGTATGTTTTTGTAATCAGCTAATCGATTTATGAATGCGGGGTGCCATTTTTTTAGTTAATTTGCCTTAATATTCGACTGCAAACCGTCAACTTAAAAAGCAAACTAACTATGGAATTTGGACGTGTAGATCATGAACTATTAGCTACGGTGGACTATTCGCTTCCGCCCGACCCGGAATTAACCTTGGCCACGCTTAAGGCCGCCAAAGGCACAGGGAATTTGCAAGTCCACGTGGGCTGTGCCAAATGGGGACGAAAGGAATGGCTGGGTAAGATATATCCGCCTAAAACCAAGGAGGCAAACTTTTTGGATGAATATGTACATCACTTCGACTGCATCGAATTAAATGCCACCTTTTACCAGGTTTACGGACCCGAAACTATCGCCAAATGGAAGGCGAAAGCCGCAATAAATCCAGCCTTTAAATTTTGTCCTAAGTTCTCGCAAAGCATAACGCATATCCGCCGCCTGAAAAATGCCGAAGAAATAACCACACAATTTTATAATGGCATAATGGCTTTTGGCGATCAGCTGGGCCCTTTGTTTTTGCAGGTAGGGGATAATTATACCCCAAAAAGTTTTCCGGAGTTGAAAGCTTACCTGGAGCATTTGCCCAAAGATGTGCCGGTGTTTCTCGAAGTCCGGCATAAGGATTGGTTTGCTGTAAAGGAAAATAGCGATTCGTTGTTTAATATGCTGCACCAGCTAAATATCGGCGCCGTGATAACCGATGCCTCTGGTCGGCGCGATTGTGTGCACATGAACCTGCCAACGCCTCACGCCTTTATCAGGTTTGTAGGCAATAGTTTGGATAAGACGGATTACACCCGGGTTGATGAATGGGTTAAACGCATAAAGCAATGGGAACAACAAGGTTTACAATCGCTTTGGTTTTTTATGCACCAACATGATGAACGCTATTCGCCCGAGTTATGTGATTATGTGGTGGAAAAGTTGAATAAGTCGCTTGGACTGCAATTGCATCGCCCGGAGTTTATTGACCGGGATAATGGGTTGTTTGCATAATATCTGAACCTTGATTAAATTGATTAAAGGATTTCCTTGATCTCCATTTCCGTTGCCGGATGAACTCTAAAATCCTTGATTATAGTTTAGATAAATTCATGGGGTGCCTCATTACTATTTCAACCAAAGAATATTTGTGATCGCAATAAACTTCATTCAAAATAATTGCGTTATTAGTGCTTATGAAGAAGCTTACTTTATCAGCCACCTTGCTGGTTTTTTTCCTGGCACCATTTTACGTAATGGCGCAACAAGAATCATTACTCCGTCAAATTAAGGATATAGCTAAACCGGCTAAAGGTATTGTGGGCGTATCCATTTTAGGCATCGAAAGCCGGGATACACTAAACTACAATGGTAGCTCCCGTTTGGTGATGCACAGCGTAATGAAATTTCCTATTGCCATGACGGTTTTACACTTGATTGATAAGGGGAAGTACAAACTCGACCAACAGCTTAAAGTAAACAAAAAAGACTTGCTGCCAAACACCCATAGCCCTTTGCGTGATAAATATCCTGACGGAGCCGAAATTCCATTGGGCGAATTACTCAGCTATATGGTGTCGCAAAGTGACAACAATGCTTGCGATTTTTTGCTGAAAAAAATTGGAGGAGCGCGGGTAATTGAAGACTATATCCAAAGCCTGGGTATTAAAGGCATAGCAGTAAATACTACCGAAGCAGAAATGGCCGCAAGCTGGGAAGTGCAGTATCTAAACTGGTGCAAGCCTGCCGATGTGGTGCGTTTGCTGGATATTTTTTACAAGGGCAAGACGCTATCGAAAACCAGTAATGATTTTTTATGGAAAATAATGACCGAAACATCCACAGGACCGAATAGGATAAAGGGCTTACTGCCAAAGGATGCCATTGTTGCCCATAAAACAGGTTCTTCGCCAACCAACGACGCAGGTTTATCACCCGCCACAAATGATGTGGGCATAATTACACTTCCCAATGGCAAACACCTGGCTATTGCAATTTTGGTTTGTAATTCGACGGCGGATGAAGCTACACGGGAATTGGTTATCGCCAAAATTGCCAAAGCCGCCTGGGACATTTATAGTAGATGATAGCCAATAAATTAACCACTGAGGTCACGAAGTTTTTCACAGATAGGCACAGAGCCAAACCAGATTATATTTTTCGAAAACCCTCTGTGATCTTTGCGTTCTTTCATTGTGATCTCTGTGGTAAAGATTAAACCACGGAGGGCGCAACGATTTTCACAAAGATCACCAAGACGGAATATTATTTTACTGTCTCAATCAAAGGAGTCGATAGAATGGCTCCTGATTAGAAAACTTAAATAACAGCAGTTTCAATCTTTTCGTCCTTAAAGCCGCCAAATACAACAAAATTCATATTTTTGTAAATACAATCTACTTCGTTGAAGCCAGCTTTCTCAAGCATCTTCAATTGTGTTTCGAGCGGAGCAAGTTTGTCCAGTTTGGTTCGTTCAAAAGCTTGTATGAGCGCCTCGCGGTCGAGCCCGGAGTTCGACACAGTTTCACGCCAGTAATATTTATAAAGGCTGTCAAACAAAAGATTCTTCCCCGCTACCTGGTCAGCATTAATAAACAGGCCGCCTTCATTTAAGGCCTGGTAACAACTTTTATATAGCTTTGCCTTGTCGGCATCCTCGAGATGATGGATGGCCAGACCCGAAATAATGAGGTCATATTTACCGGGTAAAGGCTCCTTTGAAAAATCAAGCTCAATATATTCAAAATTATTCTTGCCTTCAAAACGCTCACGGGCGACATTTAGCATTTGGCCCGACAGATCGGTAAGTGTGAAGCGCAGGTTCGGATTAAGGTCGTAAATAAATTGAGTGAAGAGGCCTGTCCCGGCCCCTATGTCCAAGACTGTTTTTGCATGCGTAAGGCTTTTCACCAAAGGTAAACATGCTGAATAGAAATCCTTAAAACAAGGGATCAGGAATTCTCTTTGCGAATCGTATTTTTTCGAAACGTTGCTGAATTGTTCTTTTACTTCGTTCATGGCATATACAAATTATGGTACTAAACTACAATTGGTTCAAACGGGTATTTTGCTTCGGGAAGCAAAACATCTACCGTAAACTTACCCATTTTTATTTGGATAAGAAATAAGAACGCGGTAAAAACAGGCGGTAAAATTCAATAATATGTTCAGTTTATATCCTTACTTCTTAAACAACACCTCATGGGCCAATTGTTTGGTACCATCCACCTTAAAAGTGTAATTTAATCCAAGTATTTGGCTCACCAGCGGGAAGATATCTACGTTATGGAAAGCCGGCACCTGTGTATGTTGCTTAAATCCCGGTCCCCAGGCATAAAAAGTGGCTTGCATATCCTTTACGGTAATAGGATCATAGCCATGCCATCCAGGGTCCATTTTACGATTGTACAGATTAAATACTTTGGGCCAGTTTGGTATCAGTAAAATATCGCCGATGCGGTTGTGCCAGTCGTCACTTTTAGCGTAATGCAGCCTGGCCGGAACATTTACACGAAGGTACACCTCATAATCTTTAGCCTCTTTTTTAAGTTGTTCGTAGGTTTTTTGAATGTTATTGGGGTCTTTTGCATATAACTCTACCAAAATACCATCACCCGATACGATGTATTTAGAAGTATCTAAAGTTGCTGGCAAGCTAATTGGATGGTCAATATCAGGGCTCGTCATCCCATGATCTGATACGAAAATATAGTTCACATTAAGTCCCGTAGTTTTAACCGCTTTCGCCAGTTCATAAACAGCGGAGTCGACAAAATGCACGGCATTGGCTACTTCCTTTGAATCTGGCCCATGTTTGTGTCCTTCATGATCAACCTGCGGGAAATAAAAGGTAATGAGGTGCGGACGGGTTTCCGGCGGCAGTTTTAGCCAGTTAACCACCGTTTGAATACGGCGGCCTATGGGTATTACATCATTGTATTTATAATAATAAGTTGGGTAAATGCCTTTGATAGGCGCTTCAGATCCCACCCAATAAAAACTGGCTGTTACCATTTGCTGCTGTTCGGCCAGCACCCAGAGCGGTGTGCCGCCGTACCAAATGCTATCAAGAGCAGTTTTACCTTTATAACTGTAAAATTTGTTTTGTTTACGATCATAAAAACTATTGTTCACCAGCCCTTCGTGCGACGGATACAAACCCGTAACCATGGAATAATGATTAGGAAACGTTACCGAGGGGAACGAGGGTATCATTGAAGACGCTTTTATGCCTTCGCTGCTTAATTCCAGTAAATGTTCCGCGTGATATTTCTCCGCATAATCATAACGGAAACCATCTGCTGAGATGAGGATAACGTAGGGTTTGTCTTGCTGTTCATGGCTGTTTTTCCGACCGGGAACGACCTTTTGGATAGTATCGACCTGGGCGAAAACCGTTAGTGCACAGGTGGTGTAGAGTAAAAGCAGAACGTAGTTTTTCATAGGATCGATGTATTCGTCAAATTTCTATAATTAAGGTTACCCTTATGATAAGTCACTATTATTGTTTGACGTGAAAGACTTACGAAGTTTCAAAAACTTCGTAAGTCTGCATGAGTTCGTTGATGATATTTTTATTTCCTTTTTAAAGCTTCGGTAATTGCTTTTTCAGCAAGAGGTTCCATTATTCGGTATCCCGCTAAAGTAGGGTGAACGCCATCAAAAGACAGGTTTTTTGGCAATCCTTTTTCACTGTCAACCATAGCCGAATAATAATCGAGATAAACAATACCATTTTTATCAGCGTAATCTTTTAGCATTTGGTTAAGTTGAATTACCTTTTCGGTAGGGACTATCGAGGGTCGCCATGGAAAATGATTGGCCGGTAACACTGAAGATATTACCACCTTTATATGTTCCGCCTTGGCTAACTGCGCCATGGAAACAATGTTGCCAAAAACATCTTCAAGTTTAGATGGGCCGGTGTTTTCCGCAATGTCATTGATGCCTGCCAGTATAACTACTACGGCCGGTTTTAAATTGATTACATCCTCCCTGAAGCGTACCAGCATCTGCGGCGTGGTTTGTCCGCTGATACCACGGTCATAGTAAGGTTTGCCTGCAAAGAAAGATGAATCAGACCTTATCCAGCCATCAGTTATAGAGTTGCCTAAAAAAACCACCCGTTTTTCGCTTGCTGCAGGAGGAGGGATTTTATCATTTTGTTCGGCGTAACGGCGCAGGTTAGGCCAGTCCTGCTGACTTCTGAGCAATGCCGCTTTTTCCATTGCTGCCGCTATTTTTGGATCGATAGGTTTTAGGAGGCCCTGAAGATCCAGCCAATCTCCAAAACGATCGATCCAATGGTCGGTGGGGATATTTTGTTTGCGCATACCAAAACCATGTCCACCCTTCACATAAAGGTGAAGCTCAGCAGAGTGTTTTGAGGCTATCCATTTGTTATACAGGTCTATACTATGAGGTGCCAGGCCAAGCTGATCGTCGCTGGCCGCGACAAGGAACATTGGAGGGGCGTCGGCGGCAATAGTTCCCTGTAATTCGGGCGGCATATAAGCATAAATTGGCGCTACATAATCCGGACGATTTTCGGGCGTATAATTGTAAGCACTGGACGCTGCCACTGTTCCCCCGGCCGAAAAACCAATGATCACAATACGCGAGGGAGAAATGCCATACTCTGTGGCGTGTTGCCGTACATAAGCTATTGCCTGGCGGCCATCAGCAATTCCAAGCGGGATAGCTGCACGATCAGCTTCTTCCGTCTGTTTGGGCGTTTTGGATGATAACTCCGCAACGGGGTCGTTAGTTAAACTATGGGCAAGGCGATACCTTAATACAAAAGCGGTAATACCTTTCTGGTTGAGCCATTTGGCTACATCGTTTCCCTCGCTGTTTATTGACAAAGCATGAAAAGCTCCGCCGGGGCAGACGATTACAGCGGTACCCGTATTAACAGCAGGATTAGGAGTAAAAACAGTAAGCGTAGGATGTGAAACATTATAAACAACGGGGGTATGCCAGGCATTGCTATCTAATTGCTTTTCATCCCAGGTCCAGCTTTCAGAGCCGGGCGCCGGTCCATTGTATAATTGAATTACTTTCTGCTGGGCATGCAATGAAATTACTGCAAGTAACAGGAATCCTGTAAGTGCTTTCTTCATAATTTTAAGTTTTTGGCCAAAAAAGGTTTGATACACAATAATAAATCTTTGGCGCTTTATTATCAGCATAAATTGTCTTTTTGGTTACGATTTATCAAATCTGTAACAAAATTGATGCATTTTAGTAAACTTTTAGTGTCGTATATTGTCTCAAAATAATTCCCGCAGGGTATCAGATTGATTTCATACAAGCAGGGATTGCTCTTAAGCCTATTGTAATCATTTGTTATGGCATCACCCCACCCAAAACATTTTACGCAATACTTAAATAAAATGTCTGTCTTCCTGATCCTGATGGGAAGTATGGTCTGGTTATCGTGCTCCCACAATAAAAAAGTATATAAGAGCGACTGTGACTCGGATAAAGCGTTTAAGCACGTTGGATTTAGCCAATTAATAGATAGCCTGGCTAATTACGATCAAAAATATGTTGAAGTTTCGGGGAGATATAAAGAAGATAAGGGTGTATCGGCTTTGTTTAATGATAGTTTGTTCGTTGATCATTCCAGCAAAAATGCACTTTGGGTAGATTTCAGCCAGGATTGCCCACTTTATTTGTTGGGAACACACGTCGGCTTGTTTGAATACAACGACGGGAAATTCACCCAAATCAATGATAAATTGATTACTATCAGGGGTAGGATAGACCTGCACAACAAAGGGCATCTTAAGCAGTACAGAGGGACTATTGAACGTGTGAGTTTTATTAAATTGTAAAAACTATACGGAAGAATAGTTTCAATACCTCATTTTAAACCTCCAAAACCAGCCCATCATAAGCCAATGTGATGTTCTTAGGTAACAACCCCAATATAGATTGATGCCTCCCCAGGCGGTGACTGATATGCGTGAAGTAAGTTTTTTCGGCACCGATCTCCTTGGCAAAAGCAATTGCCTCGACAAAAGTAAAATGCGAAATGTGTTTTTCAATTTGCAGGGCATTGATAACGAGAATTTGTGAGCCTTTTATCTTTTGTTTTTCGTGCTCGGAAATAGTTTTGGCATCGGTAATATAAGTGAAGTCGCCAATTCGAAAACCCAATACCGGCAATTTGTAGTGCATTACCTCGATAGGAATAAACTTGATCGTACCTATTGAAAATGGGTTCAGATCGATCGTCTTTAGATTTATTTCCGGGATGCCCGGGTACTTTATTTCATCAAATATATAAGCGAACTCTCTTTTTAGGGCTTTTTGAACCCGGTCAACCGCGTATACGTCGATAGCGGTTTCCTGCCGGTAGTTAAATGCACGTATGTCGTCAAGACCGGCAATATGGTCTTTATGCTCGTGTGTAAACACAATGGCATCCAGGTGCTTTACTTTTGCGCGTAACATCTGGTACCGAAAATCGGGGCCCGAGTCAATAACTATTACCTTGCCCTCACCCTCGATCAGAAGCGATGAACGGAGCCGGTTATCATGTGGGTCGGGAGAGGTGCAAACCTCGCAATTACAGGCAATAACAGGTACACCCTGTGAAGTTCCGGTTCCTAAAAAAGTAATGGTCACAGTTGTAGTTTGGTTTGTTTTATCTGCTGTAAAAAGATAACCTGCTTTTCATCCAGCAAGTTATAGTCCAGTTCTAATTCACGTATCAGCTCGGCAATAGCCTGTATTTTGCTTTCGAGGTTCGAAAATTTATTCACTACGACAACGCGGCTGTCAAGCAGCATACAGGCACCGGTTTTAAAATTCCCTTTTTCATAGCGTACCCTGTAACCGGCTGTTCTTAGCAGGATTTCCAGTTTTTCAAGCGTATGGGTAGTAAGGGTGAGCATAAAGCTCAAAAATAGTAAAAGAGGATGGGTTTTTATATTTACAAATTGAGAATTACTGATTAGAATTTCGGATTTCGAATGTTCGATTTCGGATTTCGAATTTAGAGTTTCGGATTTCGGATTTAGGATTTAGAATTTAGAGTTTCGGGTTTCGATTTTAGGGTTTAATGTTCAGAGCTTCGGATTTAAGTAATGCCTTGTAATAGATGCCACTCATTTTGCGGGTAATAATTTTTTTTGGTAATAAATTCATTAAAACACTACCCATCTTGTTTAAAAAACCGGGAATATAAAGTGATTTTCGATTACGGAAGGCATAAATACCATCTCTGGCAGCTTCACCCACTGGAACCAGCCAGCTTCTCAGGTCGCTGAACTTTTCACCTGCGGTCATTTCTGTGGCGATACCTCCGGGTGTATAAACGGTTAGCGAAAAGCGGGGGTTCTTTATCTCGTGGGCCAGGGTAGAAGCAAAGGTGAGGATAAAAGCTTTTGTGCCGGAGTACGCCGATTGATAAGGCACCGGCAGTATTGCCGCCATGCTCGAAACCAGGAGAATGCCTCCCTCATTACCCGTGGTTTCAAAAAAATCGACCAGGCGGTTCGTAATGCGCACAACGCTAATGACATTGATTTGCAGCATATTTTGAAACTCGTCCCAGGGCAGTTCCGAATGCCGGCCAAAATAGGTTACACCGGCATTTAAAATTGCGCCGTACAGTTGTCCATTCTTCAAAACCTCATCTATTGCACGGTCAACATCCTCAAGATTAGCGAGGTCAGCTGAGATCACCTTAACGCTCACTTTTGCCTCTTTTTCAAGCTCTGCTTTAAGTTCTTCCAGTTTTTCCTTGCGGCGGGCAAGAAGTATGAGGTTAGCCTGATGTTGAAAGGCCAATTGCCTTGCCATTTCTTCTCCAAGCCCGGATGAAGCGCCGGTAACCAATATCCATTTATTTTTAAATTGCAGTTTGCTCATGATGATGGGGTAAAGCTAATTATTATGTGTTAGATTCAAATTCAATTTTGGATTTGCATTGCTATATTGAATCCAAAATTTAACTTTATTGAATATGGATAATGAAAAAGATGAATATGTAAAAGTGTTATTTCGCTTTTACAGTAATGTCTTGGACGAATGGACGGTAGAAACCATGTGGGCTACAATTGTTGACGAAGAAAGGGGACATTATAAGCTCGACAGTATCCCATTTTATGCTCAATCAATTGCATGTGATGATGTGATTTTTGCTGAATATGATGAGGATGAGTCAATGCTAACCTATAGAGAAACGATCGAATTTTCAGGCAATTCAACGATACATGTAGTTTTGATGAATGATAGTCAGGAGATAGATACCGTTCGTAAAATTTTTGAAGATATGGGTTGCGAATCTGAGAAAGTAAATGATGGATATTTTGCAATGGAAATTCCGGCTATCGTTGAATATAAATTGGTCAAACAAAAACTTCATGAATTAGAGGAAGTGGAGATAATTAGTTATGCTGAATCCTGTTTGGCAGAAAATCATCAATATTGATTACTATTTTAAAACTATATACGATGAAAAAGAGCATCCTCACAGTATTGTTTATTTCATTTACCTATTACACTTTCGCACAGCAAACCAAAACCTATGCCGAAAAACTGGGATGGCCCAAAGGCGCTAAAGTATTAATTCTGCATGTGGATGATGCGGGTATGTCGCACGATTCAAACGAAGGGGTTGAAAAAGCGACAGGTGAAGGTGTGGCAACTTCAACCAGCGTAATGATGCCCTGCCCCTGGGTGCCCGAAATTACCAAATATATAAAAACGCACCCCGACCTGGATGCAGGTTTGCATTTAACCCTAACTTCTGAATGGGGTATTTATCGCTGGGGGCCGCTTGCAGGTAAGGCCGTTGTGCCGGGTTTGGTTGATTCGCAGGGCTGTTTGTATTCCTCGGTTGCAGCGGTTTATTTCAGGGCGACGCCAGATGAAGTGGATAAAGAAATTCGCGCACAGCTTGACCGTGCTTTGAGTATGGGTTTTAAGCCGACGCACCTTGACTCGCATATGGGGACTTTGTTTGCCAAAGATGCTTTTATGGAAAAATATTTGAAGCTGGGGATTGAAAAGCAAATACCGGTGATGTTTCCCGGGGGCGATGACCTTTTTTACCGTGCTGAGGCCAAAGCAGCTATTGTTGCTGAGTTAAAAAAACAAGGAAAATACCAGGAAGGTATGGCAATACCGGAAGCTGCGGCATTGGGCAAGGCCAAAGAGATAGGTGAAATGCTTTGGAAAAATGGGTTGCCGGTTCTTGACGACCTGCACAATTCGAGCTATGATTGGCAGATGCCCGATATTGAACGCAAAACGGATAAGGAGATACAAAAATGGTACACAGACCATTATATTGAAAGCATCAACCGCCTTAGTCCCGGCTTAACTATGGTAATTATGCACTGTACACTACCATCCGTTACTTTTAAATACATATCAGATACAGGTCAAAAACGTAAAGGCGACCTGTTGGCCATGACCGACCCAAGGCTGAAAGAATTTTTAAAGAAGAACGGCTATATCCTCACCACCTGGCGGGAGGCAATGGAGCGACGAAAAAAAGCGGGCAATGAGAACCCTGGACAACAAAAAAATTAGTTGGTTTTTCGCAAAAAGAAAGATTAAGCCCTGCAAAAAATATATTTTTTGCAGGGCTTAAATTATAACAAAGTTCACCTTTATTACCGGCAAAACTTTGGCAGGATATTAACTCCAGCCAGTGCCTTTTTTAGCATTGCCATTTTTTATATGCTCTTCAGCAGTTGTTTTTCCCATAATAGCGGCCATTTTATTG
>JANYAB010000384.1 GCA_025355225.1 Bacteroidota bacterium | reverse complement strand
AGGTAGATGATACCATTTATAAGCAGCAATACACTTACATTGAGGCAAGGGTGATCAACAATTCTATTAACAGGAGCAACAACTATATAACCATTAACCGCGGCAGCAAGCAAGGGATTGCCAAAGGCATGGGGGTTATTTGTAGTTCGGGGCTGGTTGGAAAAGTGGTTTTTGTGGGTGAAATGATGTCGGTAGTACAATCGTTGTTGCATAAAGACTCGAGGTTTAGCGCGATGCTGGCGAAAAATAAGGAAATAGGCTATATTGAATGGAGCGATGACCTCAACCCGCATAAAGGGTATCTGAAGGATGTATCAAACAATGCTCAGCCACATGTTGGCGAGGAGGTGGTAACTTCACAGTATTCATTGTTCCCTGCTGGTATTCCGATTGGAAAAATAAGCAACCTGCATATTAAAACAGGGGGATATGCATTAAATATGGAAGTGACACTTGCGGTGGATTTCAGCAAATTGCAATATGTTGATGTGGTCGTAAATAAATTTGCCCAGGAGCAGGCGGGACTGGAGGCGCAGCAAAAGAAAGATGAGTAGAACCATTATCGTTAACCTGATCAGGTTTATCCTGCTGGTTTTTTTACAAGTGTTTTTATTGAAGAATATAACCCTGTACAATCTATCCACCCCTTTTTTGTACATAATGTTCATCCTTTTATTGCCTTTCGAAATCCCTAACGTGCTTCTGTTTGCGTTAGCATTTTTATTGGGACTGACAATCGATGCCTTTTATGATACACCCGGCTTGCATGCTGCTTCCTGTGTGTTACTCGCATTTGTAAGGATATTGTTTATAAGTATCACCGTGCAAAAAGATGGCTTTGATAACGAGCCTGAACCCACACTAAGCGCGATGGGCTTGCGATGGTTTTTTACTTACACCCTGACACTTACTTTATTTCATCATTTTTTTCTGTTTAACCTCGAGGTTTTTCGGCTGTCAGAAATACCATATACGCTCAGCCGTTTTTTATTGAGTTCTATATTTACCGTATTTTTGATGTTGCTGTCGGGTTTTTTATTTTACAGGAGAAAAGAACGTAAATGAACAAGTTTTTTGAGCGGCGATATGTTATTGCGGGGGTTTTTATTACACTGATCATTATACTTCTTGCGAGGCTGTTTTATATCCAGATAATTGATGACCGTTACCTGATATACGCCCAGGGAAATGCGCGGCGCATCAAGTATCTTAATCCGGCACGCGGCCCTATTCTGGACCGAAACGGAAAGATATTAGTGCAGAACCAGCCGTTCTATGATATAGTAGTAACCCCCAAGCAGGTAAAACCATTTGATACAGTCGCATTTTGCAAACTACTCGACATAGATAAATCTGAATTTGATAAACGATTTACCAAAGCAATAAAATATTCACGCACCCGGCCGTCTGTTTTTGAAAAGCAACTTTCTCCTGAAGCGTACGCTGCATTTCAGGAAAGGCTGTCAGAGTTTCCGGGTTTCGACTCATCCACCCGGTATCTGCGCACCTATCCCGATTCAGTCGCGGCGCAGTTTTTAGGTTATATTGGGGAGGCGCAGGATAAGGATATTAAGAAGTCGGGCGGCTATTACCATCCGGGCGACCTTGTTGGTGTTACCGGTGTAGAGCGGTCTTATGAAAATGTATTGCGCGGCAAGCGGGGTGTAGAATACCAGATGGTTGATTCGCGCAACAGGCCAAAGGGGAGGTATGCGGGCGGCGCTTATGATACTGTCCAGGTGGCTGGCGAGCGTTTGACATCCTCCCTGGATATCCGCATTCAGAAATTAGGCGAGCAGCTGATGAAAAATAAAATAGGCAGTATTGTGGCCATTGAACCGTCAACAGGCGAAATACTATGCTATGTAAGCAGTCCGACATATAACCCAAACCTAATGGTGGGGCACGAAAGGGGTAACAACGCCGCCGAATTATATAAAGACCCATTTAAGCCATTTTTTATCAGGCCCATACAGGCCTATTACCCTCCGGGCTCCTCCTTTAAGCCACTTAGCGCTTTGATTGCCTTGCAGGAGGGGATTATTACACCACAAACTACTTATAATTGTCCGGGGTATTACTGGGCGGGTAATCATAAAGTACCGTGCTTTCATGGAGAGGCGCACGGGACCGTTAACTTAAGCAGCGCAGTTGCCCTATCGTGCAACGGCTATTTTTCAATGGTGTTTGAAAAATTAATGAATTTTAACGGTGCAAAAAATACAGGATCTACTTTTACCAATTGGCGGGGAAATGTTACTAAATTTGGAATGGGCTCAAAACTTGGCTTGGATATGCCAAGTGAGGGAAAGGGAAACGTGCCTACTGCCGCCCATTATGATAAAGTTTATCATCAGGGGCATTGGCGCTCCAGTACCATTATATCGCTTGCAATAGGGCAGGGCGAATTAGAGGCGACGCCTTTGCAAATGGCTAATATTGAGGCTATAATTGCCAATCATGGATTTTATTATAAGCCCCACCTAATTAAGGCTATCGGCGAAAAGGAAATAATAAGGCCTGAATATAAAGTAAGGAACCCCGTGGGCATCGACTCTCAATATTTCGAACCGCTTATTAACGGTATGCAGGCCGTGGTAGACCATGGCACTGCAGTAGTCTCAAAAATTCCGGGTATAGTGATGTGCGGAAAAACCGGCACCGCCCAGGTACATGGCGAGGACAATTCGGTGTTTGTTGCATTTGCCCCCCGTGATAACCCTAAAATAGCAATTGCCGTTATTGTGGAAAACGCGGGCGAGGGTGCCCATTGGGCGGCGCCAATAGCCAGCTTTATCGTTGAAAAATACCTGCGCGACAGTATTTCGGTACGGGAATCGGGCATAACAACCGAGCAGTTTATTAATGCCAACAAACTGCCCAACCCAGACAGTTATGGGGGTAAGAAAAAAGCAATTCCGGTACCGAAATACTGTCGCGCAGGTATTTTTCAACGATAAAGCTGGCTATTGGCGCC
>JANYAB010000369.1 GCA_025355225.1 Bacteroidota bacterium | reverse complement strand
CCCTCATCCTGGGCGAACGTTAATCCCCCATAGGACTTGATCACCTGCAGCCCAAGTGTGCCATCACTTAATGCGCCGGATAATACTACTCCTACCGCATAGCTTTGATGCACTACTCCTAATGAAGAAAAGAAGAGATCTATCGTATTCCCTTTTTTGTTTTTGTGGTCCAACGGTGCAAGCTTAAGCACGCTATCAAAAACAGTTACCGTTTTATTCGTTGGTATTATATACAGATGATCCTGCTCAAGATGTATATTATCTGTAATGATTTGAACAGGGAAGGGTGCCACTTTTTGGAGTATCTCCACTAAATTACTCTCATGTTCGGGACTTAAATGCTGAATAAAAACATAAGCCATACCCGACTTGGCAGGCAATGCCTTCAAAAATAGCCGGACAGCATCCAGCCCCCCCGCTGAAGCGCCAATACCCACTACCGGAAATTGTAAATGCGATGAAACTTCGCTGTTCGCTTTTGCCATTATATTTAAAGCTTAAAAATCGGAGGAAAAATGAGACAAAAAATTCGTTCTGATTTATGGATATAACTATTAATTAATTGAATGGTTTTATTGCTTTTGCTTCGCTGGCTAAAATCCAGGTATTCAATTATAGATAATTAATTTGTGTTTTAATTATAGAACAAGGAATTAAGTTAACCGGGACAGAGCAACAAACAAAATCAAAAGTAATTAAAAATTTCAGTCTAATAATTCAGTGCAGTAGCTGAATTTAACTTTTAGTATTTCGTTTTGAGTTTTATGTTTAACGGAATTACTTGATCCTGATTAAACAATGTCTGGTCACCCATCAACTAATTACTAAATTAATAATCAGCACCCCAACGATCCCGACAACCGATACAATTGATTCCATTACCGACCATGATTTGATGGTGTCCTTTATCGATAGGTTAAAATATTCCTTAAACATCCAAAAACCGCCGTCATTAACATGAGAAAAGGCCAGACTGCCGGCACCAATTGCAAGTACCATCAAGTTTGGGTTGATGGTATGATCGTGAAGTACCATGGTTGAAACTATGCCAGCCGCAGTTAATCCCGCAACCGTAGCCGAACCCAGGCTGATGCGGATAATGGCAGCTAACAGCCACCCTAAAACAAGCGGCTGCAGGTTTAGGCTATGCAGCAGACCGGTAATGTCATTATTGGCGCCACTGGCTACAAGCACCTCCTTAAATATTCCTGAGCCGCCTATGATGAGCAGGATGGAGGCAATATCCTTTATGGCATCGCCATATAAAACCGCCAGCTGTTTCATGCTGATGCCTTGCCTGATACCCAGCGAATAAGTAGCAAAAATAATGGATATCAGCATCACTATGGGGGCATCGCCAAGGAATGCAATGAGTCTATGTAGAGTTCCGGTACTATGATCAATGTCCAAATAGAATGCGCTGGCCATAAGCAGGATAACCGGTAGCAATGCGGTTAAAAAGCTAATAAATGCACCCGGTAGCTTATCTGCGGGCAATTCCTCGGCCCTGAAAGTTTCTAACGGGGTTGATGGTATTTTTTTTAACGTGCTCGCAAATACAGGCCCGGCCAATATAATTGCCGGAACTGCTAATATTAACCCATAAACCAGGGTAGTTCCCATATTGGCATGGAACATTCCTACCAGAGCGGTAGGTGAGGGGTGGGGCGGCAGAAAGCCATGTGTAACGGACAACGCCGCAAGCATAGGCAAACCGATATACACTGCCGGCAATTTATATTTGTATACCACCGAAAAAATGAGTGGTACCATCAACACAAAGCCGGTATTGTAAAATAAAGGGATGCCTACTATAAAACCTACCACAACCAAAGCCCACTGAATGTATTTCACCCCAAATAAATTAACCAGCACTTCTGCAATTTTCTGGGCCGCGCCGCTGGTTGCAACCAGTTTGCCGGTCATTGCGCCGAGGATAATAATTATGGTAATGGTGCCCAGAGTATCGCCCAATCCTTTTTGCACCGATGCAGTAATTTTATCCATTGGAATGCCCAGAAGCAGCCCCGCGGTAATGGAAACGATCAGGAATGACAGGAAAGGGTTTACTTTTGCCCAGCTTACTAATACTACAAGCAGGATGATGCAGAACAGGATGGTTAATAAAGCCATTTAATAATGATTGGTTATTCAGTTTGGTTGGTCAGGACTAAAGTAATAACAATATTTGGGTTTGGAATTTTTGAGATTTAAAAATAGACGTTTTTTCCTTTTTTTTGAAAAGTAAAATAAAGGCAAGCTCAAAATATCTTTTTACATTAGTCTAAAAATTACCGTTATGAAATTAATCCCTTATTTGCACTTCTAGGGTAACTGTGAGGAAGCGCTGAATATCTACGCGGAAATTTTCAATGGGGTAATTGGACAAATCAATCGTTATGATCACCCTGCCTTTCCGGTTGCGGATGACTACAAGAATAAAATTATGCATACCCATCTAACTTTTGGAGAAAATGTCATTATGCTTTCGGATTATATGCCTGGCAGCAAAGTTGATTATGGTAATGGAATTGCATTGAGTATTAACTTGGCTAACCTGGAAGAAACGACTGCGATTTTCAACAAACTGGCCGAAAACGGTAATATCAGGATGCCATTGGAAAAACAATTTTGGGGATCGCATTATGGAGAAGTGTTAGATTCTTTCGGTATCCGCTGGATGCTGATTTGTGACTGATTTAATTTTTTAGATATGGAAACAATTGCGCACCAGGTATGGATAAATGCCGGGAAAGAAAAAGTTTATGATGCCGTAACCACCACTGAAGGACTTTCCAAATGGTGGATAGTAGATTGTACCGCAAAACCTGAATTAGGATTTGTGAATATCTTCAGGATGGGTGGGCACGTGCATGATAAAATGCTTATTGTTGATTTGCGGCAAAACGAATACGTGGAATGGGAATGTATAAATGATAACGGGCTTTGGACAGGCACTCACCTTAGCTTTGAAATTATTGAGAAACAAGGGGTATGCATTCTTAATTTTAAACATAGCCGCTGGGAAAGCCAGACGGAGTTTTTTACCATTTGCAATTTCCATTGGGCACGTCATCTTTTAATGCTGAAAGCCCTTTGCGAAACAGGCAATAACCAGTTGATAGAAAAGGAGGAGGCAAAATGGGGCGAATTATACAAGAAATTAAATTCCTGACGGAATATCTCAAGTGGTTTTTGTAACTATGAACCATTATCTATGAACCACTAACGGCCCATGACCAAAAAACGCTACTTCTTTCTTGTCCTCATTTTAGGCACACTTACCGCACTCAGCCCTTTTTCTATCGATATGTACTTACCGGCTTTCCAGGATATTGCGAAGTCGCTAAACACCACGACAGCAAGGGTCGATCTGTCATTGTCCAGCTTTTTTATCGGCCTGGCCACCGGGCAATTGATCTATGGCCCGCTGATGGACAGGTTTGGCCGCAAACGGCCGTTATATTTTGGATTGGGCCTGTACATCATCGCTTCAGTAGGGTGCTTTTTGTCTGGCACTGTGGAAATGCTGATTACCATTCGCGTCTTCCAGGCAATCGGGAGTTGTGCGGCCGGAGTTGCATCTATCGCGATGGTGCGCGACCTTTTCCCGGTAAAGGATAACGCCAAGGTATTTGCCCTGTTGTTCCTGGTATTGGGTGCCTCCCCGCTTATTGCACCAACAGCGGGCAGTTACCTTGCCGCGGCTTTCGGCTGGCAGTCGGTATTTATCGTATTGCTCAGCATTGCTTCATTGATCCTGCTGGCCGTTATTTTTACGCTGCCCGAAAGTTATGAACCCGACGAATCCTATTCCTTAAAGCCCGGACCCATAATCAACAATTTTTTGCAGGTGATCCGCGAACCGCAGTTTTATACCTATGCCATCGCCGGTTCCATCGCTTTCTGCGGTTTGTTTGCCTATGTCGCAGGCTCTCCACTGGTATTCATGGATGTTTTTGATTTGACGAAGAAAGAATATGGTTGGGTATTCGCAGGACTGTCTGTAGGATTCATAGGATCGAGTCAGCTCAATAGCTGGCTGATTAAACGTTTTAAAAGCGAACAGGTAGTAAAGGCCGCGTTAACGGCGCAGGTTGTTATAGGTTTTGTTTTTTGGATAGGGGCGCTAAACGGCTGGTATAGCCTTATAGGTACTATCGTTATGATCTTCCTGGTACTGTGCTGTGTGGGGTTAACTAACCCCAATACATCGGCGCTAAGTATGGCGCCATTTGCCAAAAACGCCGGGGTAGCGTCAGCCTTGTTGGGTACAATGCAGCTCGGTTTAGGTGCTGCCGCTTCGTTCTGTGTTAGCATATTCAGCAGTAAATCAGCTACACCTATGGCGGCTATTATGGCGGTTTCTTCGGCTATTGGGTTAGGCGTACTCCTTATTGGACGAAGGAATATTGTGCATAAAGTTGATGTCGACGCAACAGCGACAGTTGGGGCAAGCCACTAAAGCTTTAACTTTGCTATGAGTGTCTACTTTTCAGGGCGTTCCACTTTGAAGTGGAACACCCGGAACGGTATCTATAGTTAATAATATTTCTTAAAATAATATAAAAATCAATAAAAATGATTTGCTGTTAATGCCCCATCTTTAAACAACAGCAATAGTGTATTTAGCTATAGGCTCGCCTTTTTCATTGTGGGAAATTTGCATCACCAACGTATCATGTCTTTTGGTGTCCTTATCAACTCTTAATTCAATGTCTTCAAGTATTGAAATTGGATTTGGCCCTTTTGAATACAAGGGATTTTGATATATTTTATTCTCAAATTCCTTTGGAAAGAATAAGTTTGTGGTTAGTACTGTTTTATCATCTATGTGCACTTTTGCATGTAAATGGGTGATACGCCCTTTATACCAACCGGGGAAAATCGCTATGAACTCACAAACCCCATCCTTGTCGGTTTTTTGAAAACCTCTCAGCCATGTTTGATCTAATGTATTTTCCGCCTTAAAATCCGAATAGTGCCCATCCTTATCGCATTGCCAAATGTCTACAATAGCGCCAGGTATGGGTTTGCAATGTTCATCCTCAACCCTAAAAACATATTTTATGGGTACGCCCTGCTTGTGTTCTGTAATATCAACCCGGTTTAGCTTTTCATTTTTATAGTATGGCCCTTCCGGTACCGGAGGGGTTACCGGGTCATTGCAATCGGTTAATAGAATATCTTTCTTTGCTGAAACAAACAGTAAACCAATAAAGGAGGATCCTAAGATCGACAGGAACTTCGTTCTGTTCATGGCTGAATTTATTTAGGTTGAAAATTGCAATTCTTTGTATAAAAATAAAGAAGTCTTTCTCATTCACAAATTATTAAATAATTTAAACAGAATGGTGACCGATAGTATCCCGTTAATCCCAAAAATCCAATAAATCGTGTCCTAAACCAGCACCTCATCAATTATTCCAAACTCCTTGGCTTCACTGGCTATCATCCAGAAGTCCCTGTCTGATACATCATGCACTTTCTGGTAATCCTGTTTACTGTGTTTGGAGATGATCTCGTAGATTTCCTTTTTTACTTTCAACACTTCCCTGGCTGTTATTTCGATATCAGATGCCGGGCCCTGCACACCGCCCAATGGCTGGTGGATCATCACCCGCGAATGACTCAATGCTGCCCGTTTACCGGCGGCACCCGAGCACAGCAAAACTGCGGCCATTGATGCCGCCATGCCCGTGCATATCGTTGCCACATCCGGACTGATCAGGTGCATGGTATCATAAATGCCAAACCCGGCATACACTGATCCTCCGGGAGAATTAATATACATTTGGATATCCTTTTTGGGATCCGCCGATTGCAGGAACAATAGCTGCGCCTGTATAATATTGGCGATATTGTCATCCACCGCAGCACCTAAAAATATAATGCGGTCCATCATCAGCCTCGAAAAAACATCCATTTGTGCTACACGCAATTCGCGCTCTTCGGTGATGTATGGGGTCATGGCATAAGGAATTGTGCTTTCTACCCTTGAAATGTAGTTATCCACCTGTAAACTTTGGACATGGCGATGCCCTACCGCGTATTTGCGGAACTCGTTTTTATCGATATTCATAAAATTTTGGTTTTACTTATTTGTAAACAAACGCCTTATTTTTTGGCTGAAGCTTATATGCTCCGGTTGTGTAAACAATTTTTGATGTACCGCCTCAATCTCTTTTTTCAATTGCCGGCGACTATAAGATTGTATAATTCCGTAGGTTTTTTTCTGCCACAATACCTTATCGCACAATTCAGGGTCAAGCAGCATGTGTGCTTCAAATACCAAAGCATTGCCTGTACCGTGTTGTCCCAACAGGTGCAATTCTATTTGCCCGGTCTCATTCCATGAAGTCATCATAGGTCAATGCTTTTTCTTTAATAGTTTCGCGTACTTTTTCCAGGCATTTATATTTCTGAACTGTTGCCGAGCGGACACCTGAAAATCCAAATAAGGTGGCAATTTCATTTAGGGGCAGTTGGTCGTAATAAAACCCCGTTAACAAATCCATGCATTTTTTTCCGGCCTTTTCCAGGAAATGCATCAGGCGATTTTCAGACAGACCTTCTTCTTCGCCGATACTGAGATCAATATTATCGAGCGGAATATTTTGGCGGTCTTCACGATAGCGTTTCAACCATAAATTTTTGGATATCCCCACAAGATAGGCGGTATTATTATTAAGAGTGGTATTGGCCACAATCACCTTTTCATAATAGGCAACCAAAGCATCCTGGAAAACATCCTTCGCCTCGTCAAACGAGCCGCCCATGCGGCTGACATATTTTGCAACTGCCGGGAAAGCCTTTTTATACAATGCTGTAAAAAGCTCTTCCCGCTTTGCTGCTAACTGATCTATATTGCTGATACCGGACATAAATCATCCTTTTTATAGATATGTGCAAATTTAAAGGTAAGTATCACCTTTTTTTGAATTTTTTTATAGACGATGTGATTTTACTCTTGTGATGAAAAGCAGTTCTAATTAGCGACCTCATTTTTATTTACTAATTGGTTTTTTAAGTAACCACCTAAAATAGATGATGGCGCGAAAATCAGCATTGCAAATAATTGCGTCCAGTGACTCCCTTTAGATGTTACCAGCGAAATTGTTGCCAGTAGAAAAATGACAAATGCTAAAATAAAATTTAAGATAAGTTTCTTTTGAATGGCGATCAACTGTAAAACGGATCCTGATACAATCGAAAAAAATACACCGTAAATAGCGGTTGCGATTTTGAAAACCATTGGCGCATCCTGATGAGGATCATGCGATGTTACAATAAATAGTAAAATCGAACTGACGGCAAATATGGCATATCCGGCAATAACTGACAGGACCTTCCGCATCATTTTGTAAACTATGGGTTATACAAATATCTCTTATTCCTGAATAGGACGTTTATTGAAAATTGCTATTGTTTAATGTTTAAAGTATTCTATCCATTTTGTTAGGTACATAATTACTCCGCTAATCTCATAAGCTAACTGCTAACCGCCCACCGCAAACTGTCTATTGCTTCACGGCTGTCACCTTTGATCCATCATCACCCATTGTTTCA
>JANYAB010000368.1 GCA_025355225.1 Bacteroidota bacterium | reverse complement strand
CAACCTGATCAGTGACAAGGTAGCCAGGATTGCAAAGGCTTTTGAAAATGGCAGTTTTAATAATGCTACTAATTATATCAATGAAGATCTTAGAATAAGGTTTGATGAATTTGCCAATACTTATTCTGCCGATCTAACCTTATTCAATACAGAGGGTGTTGAATTAATTTCCACACAACCCAAAATTTATGATTATGGGTTACTTGCACGTCGAATAAATGCCAAAGCATATATTTATTTAAATAAATTACAAAAATCAGAGTATATAAATAACGAAATAATAGGTGAATTAAATTATAAGGCAGCCTATGTGCCGATAAAAAATTCTAAACAAACAACCCTGGGATATTTACAGCTTCCCTATTTTTCTAATGAGGCTGATTATAAAAAGCATATTGGCGCATTGCTTAATGCAATGATTAATATTTATGCTTTAATTTTTATAGCTATTGGCTTATTGGCCATCATAATAGCCCGCCAGATTACCAATCCGCTAAATATAATCCAGCACGGCTTAAGCAAAACAATTTATGGCCAAAAGAACGAACCTATAAAATGGGCACGTAATGATGAGATTGGCGCTTTGATAAAAGAGTATAACAATATGGTAGCCGACTTAGAAAGCAGCGCCCAAAGGCTTGCTCAATCAGAGCGGGAAAGCGCTTGGCGTGAAATGGCAAAGCAGGTTGCCCATGAAATTAAGAACCCGCTTACGCCGTTAAAGCTGGGCTTGCAATTGCTTGAAAAATCATGGAGAGATAAGGACCCCAAATTTGACCAAAAATTTGAAAGGTTTAGCAAGTCGTTTGTTGAACAGATCGAAAGTCTGTCATCCATCGCGTCAGAGTTTTCGGCCTTTGCAAAAATGCCTGACACACGGATTGAGCGGATAGATATTTTTGAAATGCTTAGCCAGGCTGTTACCATTTTTAAACAAATGGATAATATTAAAATCATTTTTCAGGAATATACCAGGCCTTTTTTTATTAATGCCGACCGTGACCAATTATTAAGATCTTTTAATAACCTGCTAAAAAACGCGATTGAAGCAATACCTCCCGGCAAATTTGGCCTGATTGAAATTAACTATTTGATAACCGGGAAAAATATTCTCCTCAGTGTAAAAGATAATGGTGATGGCATACCTGAAAATCTGCGCGAAAAAATATTTGAGCCTAATTTTACCACCAAAAGCTCGGGGACAGGACTTGGGCTGGCATTTGTAAAAAACTCAATTGAAAATGCGAGCGGTAAAGTATGGTTCGAGACTACCATCGGAACGGGAACTACTTTCTACTTTAGCTTACCTGAAGCTTCCTGAGCGTATAAAATGCATAAAAAAATCCTGCTGGTACTTAAACCAGCAGGATTTGTATTGTTAGGAAACCAGTATTTATTTTAAGGTAAAGCTGGTTTTTCCCATGGCCGAGCCGTCAGAATATAATAATACGGTGTAAGATCCTTTCTGAAAAGGTAAAGCTGGGTTAACCCAGTCAATAGTATAAGTTGTACCATCATCCTTAAAATCAATGGATGTTTTATAAGTGTATTGCAGGTCCTGTCCATCAGATGAAAACGTTCCGGCATCTTTTGGGTCTGTAATTAAATTACCTGTGGGGTCAATAACCCGCACATAAATATCGTGCAAGCTCTTATCAGCCAAAGTATTACTGGCAACTGTAAAATTGATCTTGATCTTTTTGGCCGGGCTCGCGCGGGTTACATCTACTTCTTTACCGCTTGATTTTATTTTGTAAGCAACAACACTGGCGGCGCCCATTTTCAAAGCTGATGCCACCTTAACTTTGGAATCAAGGTCCTGGTTTTGTTTTTCCAATGTGGTAGCTTTTTGGCTTACAGTGGCCAGGTTTGTTTTCAGTGTATCCCTTTCAACGGTCAATGTGGTATTTTGCTTTTTCAGTTCCTCGATATCAGCAGTATATTTCGTAACAAAATATCTTAATTGTTTAACATCTTCCTGTGCTTTTGACAGCTCGGCTGTGGTCAGTTTGCCTTTGGCCAATTCTCCGCGCAAAACTTTAATCTTCGCCATAAGCGAATCATTTTTTGCCCTTAACTCGGTTGACATTTTCGCTTTTCCGGTGCTCACCTGTTCAATTTGCGCTTCCAGGCTGTCCAACTCGATTTTTAACCTGTTTCTTTCATCGTCCTGGTACACAATCTTAGTGTCCGACTTGTTTTTTTTCAAATACAGCCCTGAGAAAAGCACTTTTTCACTCTCTTCAATTGCCATTTCAGAAGGATAGGAAACGGGCGGAGACAGCTTACTTTACCCCAGCCTTTTCCAGAACAAACTCAAGCGCTTTCATTGAATCCTCATAATTCGTCTCATGACCGGTTTCTTCCCGGTGAATAAGAAGGAATTTTTCCGGGTTCTGCCTTTTTAGTTTCTCCGCAAGGCGCAGGGCGCTTTCAGGCGGGACAATATCATCCTTGCCGCCTGTGGTGACGGCCACCGGCATAGTCAACTTGGCACTGTTCAGCTCGGAACTCCTCCTCCTGTACTCCTCAGGTATCTCGGACTTCTTACCACCGTAGGATTCCGCGATAAATTCCAGGAAATTTCCAAACTCCAGCATATTGGCGGCCGGGTTCTGGGCAGAAACTGCGTCCACTAACTCAGGATGCAGCGAAGCAAATATCAGCGCTGAGGTCGCTCCCATTGAACCACCGGCGAATATCACCCTGCCTATTTTGTATTTTTTCTTTAATTCACTTACAATTTGCAAAACATCCGCTTCTGCTTTAGGACCCATCCAGGAAGTTTTGGCGCGGTAATCAGGAGAAACAAATATCATTTTGTGTTTTGCGGCGGCATCTCTTGCTGCCCCGCACTCACCCCTTTCGTCTTTGGCGTACTGCTCCTTGTCCGAGCCATGTCCGTGGAGGGCAACCATCAGATCCGTCTTTTCGGACGGGTCAAAGCCTTCCGGCAGCATTTCAATATACTGTTGCTCTGTTCCGTCAATTTCCGCAAGAAAAGATCCTGTAATGGTGCTTTGAAATCCCAT
>JANYAB010000323.1 GCA_025355225.1 Bacteroidota bacterium | reverse complement strand
ACCGGCGTTGCAGCGACAGGTGCAGTAGTTTGATTGGCTTTTGGCGCTTCGTTCTTGGCGACAGGTGTATTCGAAGCCTGGTTACAAGCTATAATAAACGCTGCCATAAAAGATAAAGAAAGGAATATTGAAATTTTTGAAGAGTGGTTAAGAATGGAGCAATCAAAAGTAGTTGAAGGAACATACAAGATTAGCGACCAAAAATGTTGCATCGAATCGTTACAGATACTAAAAAATTATGGTGTGCAATTTTTCACTCCATATAATCAACATTATTCAAAATGGCGTTTAAAAAAGCAATTCACACATGTTTATGCCGAAGGCGTTGATGTATCACTATCACCTGATTTTGCCATTTACAATACAGTCACTAATGAACTAAGTGGATTTATAAAGCTTCAGTTTTCAAAAGACAAAAGAGAACGGCTAACATTTGGTCAGGGGCAACTAATAACAGGTTTAATTAAAGAACACTTGGAAGAGCAATTTGAAATAACACTGAATAGGCGATTATGTATGGTTATAGATGTTTTTTCAAAAAAAGTAATTATCGCCCCCGAAGATATTACTTGGGTAAAAGACAGACCAAAGTTAATCACTGCTTATAAGGAAATTGCCACAGTTTGGCCTTTATTGCGGCCTAAAGCAGCTTAACAATTTATCTTAATAGAAATCAATTCATAAACATATAATAACAATGGCCTCTAATACTGAAAGCGAAAAAAAACAAACGCCAAGTGATGACTCACCTAAAGCGAAAAAAAGCGTAACGAAATCACCTGCAAAGAAAGATGCTAAAGGAAGTTCAAAAGCTAAAGAGCAAGGTGAAAAAAAAGCGACTGTAACTGTAAATACATCCAACTATCCAAGACATTCGTTAGAGAAAGCTCTTAGAATACCTAAAGCTATTCTTGAACAAAATGCAGGTAAGGAAGTTACCGATAAGGAAGCCGCAAAGTTTTTGGGCATAACTAACACAAGAGGCTCTTTTTCGGTAGAACTGAGTTCTTCATTAAAATATGGATTTCTCGAAAAACCTGGCACAGGCTTAGTTAAACCGACTGAACTTGCTAAAAGAATTTTGAGACCCCAATCATCAGAGGACGAATTAAAAGGTTTAAGAGAGGCGGTTTTAAAAGCTCCTGTTATTAGTGACGTTTACAAACACTATCGCGGAGAAAATTTACCAGATCGACAGTTTTTTGAGAATGCCCTGATAGATACTTTCAAAATACCCCGTGAAAAAATATCGGAATTTATAGAAATATTCACTGAATCGTTAAATAAAGCGAAGCTTATTGAAAATATTGGAGATAAACAAAGAATAGTTGATATTTCATCTGAAAGAAATTCCCCTATTGTAGATACCACAAATGAGTTCAAAAAACTAAGTAAAGCCGCATCAATTACTGCTACTGACACCTGTTTTGTAATGATGCCATTCGCAGCACCTTTAGGAGAATATTACAGCAAGATTTACGAACCAGCAATAGAAAAGGCAGGGTTAAAAGCTGTACGTGCTGATGATGACATTTTTGGCACTGGAAAAATAATCGACCAAATTTGGAGTGGAATAAACTCAGCGAAAGTTTTGATCGCGGAATTGACTTCCCGAAATCCTAATGTGTATTATGAGTTAGGGTTAGCGCACGCGTTAAAAAAACCTGTTGTTTTGGTTTGTTCGAATGAACAGGATGTTCCATTTGATTTAAAGCACATTCGTGTCATCTATTATGATATGTATGATCCATTTTGGGGGACAAAATTAATTGAGAAGGTAGCGGAAAATATCCTGTCAGCTATTAGTAACCCAATAGAAACAATCCTATTTTAAATCTTTCAACGCCACTATCTTCTTACAATCCTCAATAAAAGTGTTCGACATGCGTACTTTCGGGGTCACGAAAGCCTTTCAGCATTGCTGGAGGGCTTTTTTTGTTGGTGTAGACGAAGTCTACGGGCATACACGTCCGTAGTTGAAAATCGGGCAACAGGGCTACGAAAATATTGCCGGGCAAATTTCCAACCTATTGGAAAAACGGTGTCGCTGCACATCTTACGGACGGCTCGAACAATACTTATGCCTCCGCTATTTATCTGAACCAACCATGCAAATCAATCTTTGCTGCTTTAATCTTTTATACCGATTATAAGCTGACTTTTTCCAATCCTGCTTGTGCCAGCTGTTCATTCAATTGCTTTAAACGATCTCCCGTCAGGTTTTTATATTTTATACTTAACTGGTTATAAGCAATTATTGACTGGTTTACAGCCTCAACTGCCTGGGTCGTTACCGGCATATCGCTTTGCTGGAGCAAAGCGAATAATCCCGTCACCTTGCCTCTTAGGCTGTTTAAACTTTCGCCTTTACTTTCCGGGCTGCCCTTTTCCAGTTTTAAAGCATCAGCGCCCATAGCTGATAAGGCAGCCATTAATGGACCATTTGCTTTGGGCAATACTATTTTGATCTGCGCCTGGAGCCTGCGCAACTGCTCCGATTGCTCTCCGATCGATTTGAGTTGCTGATAGCAGTTGTCCGAAAGATCATATTGTTTTTTTAATCCGGTAATTGGTGTTTTTACCCGTGGGTCCATTTTAATGGTCAGAGGCTGCGTATAAGTTTTCCCTTCGACGGTTAACCTGATGGTATAATTTCCGGGCATGACCCAGGGGGAAGTGGGATTAGGTGCTGTCTGACCGTAAATAGCAGCAATCGCGTAGCTTGGTGGTGTATTTAAAGGCTGTGTGTGCAAATCCCATATAAAACGGTGGGCACCCTGCGTTGCGGCAAGTATTTGCTGCGGCCGTATCCAGTATAAGGGAATATTGACTGGGGGAATAGCATAAGGCTGATCGTTGCTTTTATAAACACGTACCAATTTTCCGGCTGCGTCCAATATCTCAAGGCTAACTACTGAACTGGCGTTATCTTTCAAATAATAATCGATGATCGCGCCATCAGGCGGATTTTGACCGCCGGGTTCTTCCTGTGGCAAGGGGGTATCTGTATTCATATTTGATCTAACCCTGTAGGCGAAGCCGGTCTGGTATAAAATGGTTTGCGCACCGCCCTTAAGTTTAGCAAGGTGCCGGAGGGCTGTTATATCATCCAGTATCCAAAAGGATCGTCCATGCGTAGCAATGACCAGGTCATTGTCTTTGATCACTAGGTCACGAATGGAAGTGGCAGGCATATTCAACCTTAATGGCTGCCAGTTATCGCCGTCGTTAAAAGAAACATAAACTGCTCTTTCCGTTCCGGCAAACAACAAACCTTTACATAGAGGATCTTCCCTTACAGCATTGACGGGATCAGCACGCAAGCCATCTACAATCTTTTTCCAGGTTTTCCCCCCATCATGCGTTTTGTAAATATAGGGGTTCATGTCATCCAGCCTGATCTTGTTAACGGCGGCATAAACAGTCTGATCGTCAAAGTGTCCGGCATCCATTAAGGAAATTTTATTCCAGGAGGTTATTTCCGGTGGAGTTATATTTTTCCAGGTTTTGCCACCGTCGTCGGTCAACTGGATTAGCCCGTCATCCGTTCCCACCCAAATGGTGTTTATATTTTTATAAGATGGTGCAATGGTGTAGATCACGCCCCGCTGCGGCATTTGCTTTAAATTATCGGCACTAAAAATCCCGACGCTTTTAGGAATGTCCCAGGTACTCCGGGTGAGATCCGGGCTAATGGTTTGCCAGGAATTGCCGCCATCTATAGTTTTAAACAAAACATTCCCTGCATAAAACAAGTTTTTGAGATCAACCGGTGAAAAGATAATTGGTGCAGTTCGCAAAAAGCGGTACTTCCCGCCGCGGCCTACCTGCGGCGCGATGTTTTGCGCCTGCCCCGTGCGCTTGTCATATTTTGTCAGTTTCCCACCATAAATAATATTGGGGTCAAGTGGGTCGGGCGCGACATATCCATACTCTTCCGCACCAACGGGGTGCCATTCCCTGAAAGTGATCTGCCCGTCGTTTCCACGGCTGGCAATACCGACCGAACCGCTTTCCTGTTGCCCACCATAAACATTATACGGGAATGCATTATCCGTACTAACATGATAAAACTGAGCCGTGGGCTGGTTATACCATGAGCTATAGGTCTGGCCGCCGTTTACGGTAATTTCTGCTCCCTGGTCGCTTACCAGCAATATAATTTCCGGATGTTCCGGGTTAATCCATAAGCGGTGATAGTCATCTCCGCCCGGTGCGCCTCTTACCGCTTTCCAGTTTTTGCCGGCATCCATTGATTTCCAGGTGACCACATTGGCTATGTAAACCGCATCCGGGTTTTTAGGATCTACTTTACATTCCGCAAAATCACTTCCGCGCCCCCATAAGCGAGGATCGGTACTTTGCTCCGTCCACGATTCGCCACCATCATCCGAACGGTACAAACCACCGCCTTTGGTTGCATCCACGCAAGCGTACATTCGTTTCGGGTTAGTGGCTGCCACACAAAAGCCGATACGCCCAAGGCCGTCGGCAATGGTTGGCAATCCCTTGGTTAATTTGGTCCAGGTTGTTCCCCCGTCAGTCGATTTGATTAACCCGCTTTCCGAACCCTGCCATTCGCCATTTTCCCAGGGGCCCTGCCTTCCCGCCCACAGGTCAGCATAAATAATATCGGGATTTTTGGGGTCGATAGTTACCTGGATCGCACCTGTATTTTCATCCTTATACAATACCTTTTCCCAGGTGCTTCCGCCGTTAACCGTACGATAGATCCCTCTCTCAGGGTTTGGTCCATAAGGATGGCCCAGGGCTGCCACAAAAACTTTGTTTTCATCTTTCGGATCGATCGCGATACCGCCAATTTGCTGCGCATCCTTTAACCCGGTATTGATCCAGGTTTTGCCTGCATCGGTAGATTTATAAATACCGTCGCCAACAGAAAGGTCAGGCCTTTGTAAACCCTCGCCGCTGCCAGCATAGACAACATCGGGATTAGAAGGTGCGACGGCAATATCACCGATGGAGCCGGTGGGCTGCTCATCAAAAACAGGCTGCCATGTTCTGCCAAAGTCCGTAGTTTTCCAAACACCGCCATTGTTAACACCGATATAAAAAACATTAGGTTGCTGAACAACGCCTGCGGCACCCACGGTTCTGCCTCCGCGATGTGGCCCGATCATCCGCCATTGCAGCATGTTATATGCCGACTGATCAACGATCTGCGCATTGGCGGTTGCCGAAAAACAAAGTAAAAATAAAGCAGCGACAGCGTTTGAAAAGCTTTTTAAGGTATAAGTACTGCACATAATTTAAGCAACAATTTGAAGAACCAAGATAAGCTTTAAATATATTTTAAGCGCTATTAAACTTATACTCTGTAATCTTTTAAAATGGTTTTGTTGCTAACTCTGAAAGTTCTTTTCAGCGGCAAAAAAGCTTGAAGTCTGGCAAAAACACAAAAAACGATGAATAGAAAACCCCGTTGCTGGAGGTTTTTCTTTATAATTAGTAGACGGTGATCAATAACTTTTTATTTATGGGACTTGGAATTAGCAAGACCGACTGACATAAGAATCTTTATCAATAGGAATCTGAAAGCGTTTTCTTCTTTAGGCTTATCATACTTTTGTTCCAAATCATGCTCTTTTGCAAGCACCAGATGAAGACCGAAAATAATTAAGTTAAGGAGCAGCAGTTGAATAATTAAGGCGATCATATATATCAGTATTTAGTATAAAATCAACAATTATGATATTCAAATAAGTGGATGCGAAAATGCGCGATCAAATTTGAAATAGTATACGCAAATGGTAACTATTGGTTACATTATATTTATTAATAATTAATATTAATTGCAATCCCAAGAGAAAAGACAAAAATTACACTGATGCGTACATTTACTTAACTTTTGATTAAGTCCGAACTTGTTCGTATTAGCACGGTTTAGAGATTAACTTACCCGTTTCCCATGCAACAACCGTTCAATAGCATCATCAAGCGAGCCGGCCTTAATCACTTCGCCCGAATTCACAAAATAGATCTCGTCCGCATTTTCGATGGTATTTAAGCGGTGGGCAATAATAACCCGGGTGGTAGTTTCCGGTAAATTCTTTAAAATATCGCTGAGTAATTGCTCCGTAATGGTATCAATGTTGGCAGTGGCTTCGTCCAGTATTAGTATTTCAGGATTACGCAATACAGCCCGCATAAATGCGATCAATTGTTTTTGGCCCAGGCTGATGCTGTCGCCTGATGCTAACACGTTTGTTTCCAGTCCATTCTCAAAAATTGCAAGCAGACTTCCCAAGTTTGCATTTTTCAGAGCATTCTCCAGTTCCTCACTGCTAAAATCCTTGTAAATTTCATTCCCGTACAATATATTCTCCTTTACTGTTCCGGTAAATAAAAAAGGTTCCTGCAATATAAAGCCAATCTTTTGGGTACGTTCTTCGGGTTCGTAAGACCGAATGTCTTTCCCATCTAAAAACACCGTTCCTTTAGTCGGATCATATAACCGGGCTATCAATGATGCAGTAGTAGTTTTGCCTCCTCCTGTTGGTCCTACAAGTGCGTAAGTCTTACCCCGCTCCATTTCAAAATTGATATTATGCAATATCTCCTCGCCTCCCGGATAAGCGAAATGTACATTTCGAAATTCCAATAACGAACTTGATGGCACTGATCCCGGTTCTTTTATCGTTACAAGGTTGGTTTCCAACGAAAGTATTTGTGAAATTCTATCCCAGCCTGCCATAGCAGTTTGGAAACTTGCCCAAAGGGTAGCCAGCTGCCTTAGCGGATTGTAAAAACTATTGGCGTACGAAAAATAAATTACGAGCGAGCCAATGGTGAACGCATCAGGTGCATGAGGAATACTGATCGATACCAGATAAATCCCGTAGACCAACACTATTAATTGAGCGGCACTCGAAAGCAAACTATAAACCGGCAAAAAGATATTGTTGGCGATACCTGCCTTTATTGAGGTAGTATAATTCCCTTTATTAGCATCGTCGAAGCGTTTGCGAAAATAGTCCCGCCGGTTAAAGGCAATGATCACCTTAAAATTATTCAGGCTCTCCTGTATCTCGGCGCTCATCCCTCCTACGCTTTTCAAATTGGCGGCATTTTTTCTCTTTACCCAGGGCGAAAATATTTTGGTGAATATCCATGCCAATAATGCCGGAGCAAGGGTAGCTGCACCCAATTTCAGATTGATACATAATAAAAATATACCCGCACCAGTCATAATGGCTATACTGCCAATAAATTGCATCAGCGACTGGCTGAAAAATGTATTGATCTTATCGGTATCGTTATTCACCCTCGAGATCAAATCACCAGCCTTATTCTGATTAAAGAATGCCACCGGCAATTGCTGCAATTTGTTGAATATGGCATTCCGCAACGTATAAAGCATACGCTGACCCACCCCGCCCATCATTTTGGTTTGCAGGTAACTCGCAACGAGGCCGCAAGCGTACATTGCCAGCAAAATACCCGAATAAACAAGTACGCCGTGATAATTACCCGGAATAACATATTTATCTATGGCCCGGCCTATTAAAAGAGGTCCAAACAAATTTACTGATGCGTTGATCATTATAGCTATCAATGCCAGCCAAAGGTTTCTTTTCTCATGCGCAATCAAAGCCAGCAGCCTTTTCAGTGCCGCCAGGGTCGATGTCTTTTCCTGCTGTTCTGAAAATTTATTTAGGTCGTAATTCATAATTGCTGGTACTTTGCTGCGAGTTAAATATCTGCACATATTCTGTGCAGGTGTGCATCAGTTCACCATGTTTGCCTGTTGCCACAATTTCGCTTTCCATAAGCAATATGATCTGGTCATATTGCTCAACGGAAGCTATTTTTTGTGTAACCGAGATCAACGTTAATCCCGGGTAATTCTTTTGTACATTTTCAAGTATTTTCTTCTCTGTATTATTATCCACTCTCGCTGTAAAATCGTCCAGTAGTAAAACCCTCGGGTTTACCGCCAACGCACGGGCCAGCATGATGCGTTGTTTTTGTCCGCCCGACAGACTTGCGCCGCGTTCGGAAACAATAGTGCTTAATCCTTGTGGCAACGAGTCCACAAACTCATGCAATTCAGCTGTTTCGATTGCCTTTTTCAAAGATTCATCCGTTACCGTATCACTAAAGGCAATATTTTCGCGGATGCTCATATTGAAGATAATACTGTCCTGGAATACAAAGCCAACCTGGCTGTGAAAGGATTCGCTGTTATAGTCATCGATACTTCTGCCATCAAACAATACCTCTCCCGAATTTTGTTTGATCAAACCCGTGAGCAAATACAGCAACTGTGTTTTTCCTGCAGCCGTGGGTCCGATGACCGCAATTTTCGAACCCGCCTTGATCGAAAAAGAAATATTTTTTAATGCCGGCTTCTGTCCGTAAATTACATTCACATTCTCAAGTTCTATATTGCCCTTTAAAGCTGCTGTCACCGTTCCGCCTTCAGGTGAATCTGGGGCATCCAGTATAGAATTTATGCGTTCAAAAGAGGCTGTTGCCTGAGCGATGACATTACTCATAAAACCGATGAGGATTATAGGAAATATTAGCAATACGAGGTAACTGTTAAATGCTGCAAAATCACCCAGGGACATGCTTTTATTGATAACAAAGTGACCGCCTAAAGCTAATATACTAAGCCCCGCTGCATTAGCGGTAAAGGTTATGACCGGAATAAGCCCGGCAAAAAGGCGCAGAATAGAAAGGCCATAATCACGCGCTTTGGTATTGGCCTTAAGAAATTTATCAAACTCTAATTGCTGAGAATTAATAACACGGATCAGAGCCGAACCCAAAATACTTTCGTTGATCACTTTATTTAGCCAGTCGATAACTGCGCGGCTTTCTTTGAATAATACCCTAACTTTTTTCAGTACAACGGCAAAGGTGATACCAATTATTGGGATAATAGCGATAACGCATAGTGCCAGCTTCCAGTTAATAGTAAGCAGCAGGATGCTACCCCCAACGATAATGAATACAGAAGACACAATAGTAACAAGGGCCTGCGAGACAAAAAGCTTTATAGAATCCGCGTCAGCTGTTAGGTTGGTTAATAATTTGGAGGGATTTGCCTGTTCAATAAAAACACTGCTTTGCCTTGATATTTTATCGGAAAGCCGGGTTCGCAGATCACGGGCTACCTTCTCAGACGTATAAGTTTGAATAATACTTTGCAGCCACGAAAATATGAATATGAACAATATGGCTAAAGAAAATTTGATCGAAGTAGGCATCAGATCAAAATGCACGTTGGTAATACGACTATAAATATAGCTATCAATCCCATGCCCAATGATTTTTGGGAGCCATAGGTTAATACTATTACTAAATACTGCGAACAGGATCAGTAATATCACCAATCCCCGGTATGGCTTTAGCAGGCTTAAAATGCCGGGCTTTTTTGATACTTTTGGTTCTTTTTTATCAGGCATAGATATAATTTAGGTAAAAATAACAAAGCTTTGTTACGGGCAAATTAAAAAATCTATTATTGTGGTGGTTTTTTATTATGCAGACGAATAACTTGCAAAAACATTTTAAAACAAATTGTTATTTACCGAAAAATTGATTCATTTTTTAATTGCTCCGTTGCCGTGGGGTAAGTAGTTGCAGTTAAGCCATCCAGGTGACCTAATGCAGCC
>JANYAB010000315.1 GCA_025355225.1 Bacteroidota bacterium | reverse complement strand
ACCCGGTATGCAAAATCCCCGGCCGGGCGATTACCCATCCGGGGATCGGATATTTCTTTCGCCGGGCCGGCCGGTGAAAATGAGAAAGCCGGAAGGCTATAATTTACTTCAACTTCTAGTAGAGGATAATCAGAATGATTATTGAACTGTAATAAGTTACATGAAACACAAATCTTGGATTACCTAAATTCAGCAAGTTTTTCTGGCCGTTTGCAGCCTTTCTATTTTACCCAGCCGATGGTTTGAATAGGGTATATGTCGGGATTTTTATTTTCCCTTCAAACGAAACTCATTCCGTCCGCAGACTTTTTACCGGATTCATCAAAGCCGCTTTGATGGCCTGGTAACTGACCGTAAGCAGTGTGATCAGCATGGCGCCGGCTGCAGCAATAATAAATATCCACCAGGATATACCGGTCCGGTAGGGATATTTCTGTAACCATTCATGCAGGAAATACCAGGCAATGGGTATGGCGATACAGGTGGAAATGATCACCAGGTTCACAAAATCCTTTGATAACATTTTCCAGAGATTGAATACGCTGGCGCCAAGCACCTTTCGCACGCCGATCTCTTTGGTGCGTTGTTCCGCAACAAAAGATGCGAGGCCGAATAATCCCAGGCAGGCGATGAGTATAGCAAGGGTACTGAATGAAATAAACATTGTTCCTATACGCTGTTCGGAGCGGTAAGTAGCATCAAAATCATCGTCCATAAAAGAATAGTTGAACTGTTGATTTGGAGAGAACTGCTTCCATTTATCTTCGATCTTAGACATTAGGCCCGACAGATTGGCGGTTTTTACTTTCACGCTGATGGCTCCGTTATCGAGAGAATAAGCCAAAACCAAAGGTGATATTTTATCCTTGAGCGATTCAAAATTAAAGTTCTTAACGACCCCTATGATGTGAAACTGCTGTACAGCGAATTTATCCCGATAAACAAATTTATTTAATGGGTTCTTCTGACCAAACTTTTCGACAAAGGCTTCATTTACAATTAGAGCTCCTGTATCCGACGATAGTTGTTTTGAAAAATTCCGGCCAGAAATTAATTTCAGTCCCATGGTACTTAGATAATCCTCGTCAACCGACCAAAACTCTGAAAGGACATCCTTTTTAACATCGATCTCACGGTCGGGAAATAGACCTGTTTTCTCCCTTTGCTCACCTGTTGGCTGATAAGATGACATCGACACATTAGTTACCCCCGGCAGTTGTTTAATTTCCTGTTTTAGTACTTCAGCCTGTTTGCCCAATACATTGGTATTCTTAATAACCAAAACCTGGCTACGGTCGAAACCCAGGTTTTTATTATGGATATAATTCAACTGGTTATAGATCACAAGCGTACCGATGATGAGGACAATTGAAATACTGAACTGAAACACCACTAGCGAGCTACGCAAAAAGCTGCTTTTAAATCCTGCCGATAATTTTCCTTTCAAAACTTCTGTCGGCCGGAAGCCTGATAAGTATAATGCGGGGTACGATCCTGCCAGGAAACCGACTACAATAACAATTACGATAATCGACGGCGCCAGCCAGGTTAACGATTGCAGGGTAAAACCTAACTGTTTGTCGGCAACCTGGTTAAATAAAGGCAACATCAAAATGGCCAATATTATGGCGATGAAAGTTGAAACCAGGGTAACTAAGGTCGATTCTGTAAGGAACTGGGCAATCAGGTTTTTCCTTGCCGAACCCAAAACCTTTCTCACGCCTACCTCCTTAGCCCGGTTAGATGAACGGGCCGTAGAAAGATTTATGAAGTTGACACAAGCAATTAAAAGGATGATCACAGCAATAAGTGAGAAAATATATACATATTGCATGCTGCCGCTTCTGCCCAGTTCGTATTCGGCATGGGATTTCAGGTGGATGTTCAGCAAAGGCGTTAATTCTGTTTTAAAATAGTTACCACCTGTTGTCCAAACCTTTTGCGAAGCAGGGGAGCTTCTAATTTCGAGCTGAGCTATTCGTGATTCCAGACTTTTGATATTTGTGCCCGGTCTTAGTAACAGATAATTGTGTACACCGCTGTAACCCCACCCCTTCCAATGGCTTTCGGGTAGGGTTGAGAATGACAAGAAGAAATCATAATTGAAGTGCGATTGCAATGGCACATCCTTTATCACACCGGTAATGTGGTAAAGGCTTGTATCATTAATAGTAAGCACCTGTCCTACAACATCTGTTTTGCCAAAATATTTTTGAGCGGTGCTTTCTGTAATGACGGCAGCGTGCGGGGCATCCAAAGACTTTTTCGCTTCACCAGCGACCATAGGCAATGTAAATACATCAAAAAGGCTGGATTCGGTATAAACTACCCTCTTTTCCTGGATATTGCTGTTTCCTTTGCGAATGCTGAATTTGGAAGGCGAGACTGCCAGGCCGTTGTTGTCGATCATCCTCGTCACCTTTTCAATCTCTGGGAAATTGTCCTTCAAGGCGGCTTCAAGCGGGCCTTCTGAAGTAGCGTACACACCGCCATGACCATTCAACATAGCATTAATTGTAATGCGATAAATTCTGTCGGCTTGGGTATTATACTTATCGTAGCTCAGTTCATCCACTACATAAAACACAATGAGTAAACAAGTGGCCAGGCCAACTGAAAGGCCCAGCACATTAATAGCAGTAAAGCCTTTATTCTTTGTTAGGGTACGGAATGCGGTTTTGATGTAATTCCTTATCATGATGTTAAATTTTTATTGTCTGAACCACTGATTTAAGTGATTTTAATGATTTTCGCTGATTTTAACTATTTAACTCAATCAATCTCCCGATAGTTATCGGGATTAACCCTTTTCCTACTTCTTTA
>JANYAB010000304.1 GCA_025355225.1 Bacteroidota bacterium | reverse complement strand
TCCTCATTTATATCTTCCCCAAAATGGATAATATTCCCATTATTATCCAATATGCTAAACTGCTTCATGCCCCAGGGCTTTTCCTCTAATTTGCCATTTGGGTGGATAATGCCAAGCGGCTCATATTTTGCATAAAGCTTGTCTATCTCGCTAACGTTAATATAGCAGCCAGTACTTTTAGGTATTTCGGGATCGGTACAGGGCCATAAATGGACAGATACCTTTTCCTTGCTTAAAATCAAATAACCTTCCCAACTGGAGTGGAAAGTAAAACCTAATTTTTCTGTATAAAATTTGATCGATTCTTCTTCGTTTAGTGAAGCTAAAATGGGTACGGCTGATTTGAGCATATTATAAATTATTATTGTACTTGTCCTTTTCTTCCATACACAAGGTGTAAAAAATCACCTGTCTAACCCCAACAGTTCGTTCTCATGGTAATTGAGCTGTTTAAATAATAGATATGGACTCAAGTACAAATATAACTCAATATTCTTGTAACAGATTTGTTAAGCAGGTGCTAAAATATTGTAATTTTAAATAAATAAGTTTGTTTATCAATGCAGCTATTAACTGATCTCAAATGAAAAGAAAACTACTTTTTTCCTGCTTAATTGTGGCCGGGTTAACTGGAAATGCCCTGGCCCAGGAAGCTCCTGATCCTGAAATGATTCAAAAGATCCGCGACGAAGGCCTGAACCGTTCAAAAGTAATGGAAACGGCTTTTTATCTTACTGATGTTGCTGGTCCGCGCCTGGCAGGCTCGCCCGGGTTAAAGCGAGCCCAAAACTGGGCGGTGAGCCAGTTAAAAAAATGGGGTATGACTAACGACAGCCTCGAGTCGTGGGGTAAATTTGGTAAGGGATGGGAAGTTGAAAAAAACTATGCTGCCATTACTGAGCCTTATTATCATGCCATTATTGCCATCCCCAAAGCATGGACACCCGGAACTAACGGACCAATAAAAGGTGAAGTAGTAGTACTAAAAGTGGACTCCATAGCCGACCTGGATAAATTTAAAGGAACGCTGCAAGGCAAAATCGTAATGTTTGACGTAGTCACAAAAGTTGCCCGCAGCTCAAAACCAGATCTATCCCGCTACACCGATGAGGAACTTGCCGAAATGGAGAAAGCAACTGCACAGCCCGCTCCCCGCAGAGCGAATACACCTAATTCGCCGCAATTTATTGCCTTTCAAAAAGCCCGTGCGTTGCGTACAGCTATCAGCAGTTTCTTGCAACAGGAAAATGTGGCCCTTGTCCTGAGCATGGCGCGGGGTACTGATGGCACCGTATTTACCACCAATGGTGCATCTTATGCCGATACGGCAAAGGCCGTTGCTCCTGAGTTGGAAACAAGCGGCGAAGATTACCTGCGCATATTGCGTTTGGTAAAAGGCGGTCAGAAAGTGGAAATGGAAGCAGATATTAAAACCCAATTCTTCACCAACGACTTGCTGGGATATGATGTGGTAGCCGAAATACCAGGCACCGACAGAAAATTAAAAAGCGAGGTGGTGATGATAGGCGGGCATCTCGACTCGTGGCATGGCGCTACCGGTGCAACAGACAACGGCGCGGGCAGCGCAGTAATGATGGAAGTGATGCGGATATTAAAAGCAGTTAATGTTAAGCCGAAGCGCACCATACGTATTGCGCTATGGAGCTCGGAAGAGCAGGGGCTGTTTGGTTCCCGTGGCTATGTGCTCAATCATTTTGGCGATCCTAAAACAATGCAGCTTAAACCTGAACAGGCAAAAATTTCGGCCTATTATAACCTGGACAATGGTACAGGTAAAATACGTGGTATTTATTTGCAGGGCGACTCAGTAGCCGGGCCGGTTTTTAAGCCCTGGTTTGAGCCATTTAAAGATCTTGGAGCAGGCACTATCACTATAAGGAACACTGGCGGTACCGACCATCAGTCGTTTGACGCAGTAGGTATACCCGGTTTCCAGTTTATACAGGACAGCATGGACTATGGTACACGTACACACCACAGCAACCAGGATACTTACGACCGTTTAAGCGAGGAAGATTTGAAACAAGCAGCGACAATAATTGCGTCATTCGTTTATAATACAGCACAACGGCAGGAGATGATACCAAGGAAAGAACTGCCTAAGGTTGTGGGGACTAATTAATCCCTTTAAAAAGAGGTTATCTCAAAAATCAACCTTGCTTAAGTCGCGCCAAATAATATTTGTGCAATAGGCCGCTCTGTGGTTCTCTGTGAAAATCTCTGCGCCCTTTGTGGTTATTTTTACCACGGAGAGCACAAAGAAGAGCACGAAGTTCACAAAGGCCAATATGTCTGTCGGTAGTAGGATGTTACCCTGCTCGTTCTCGCCATTTAGTTCTTTTAAGAAAATTTTCTTTATTTTTATAAAAACTAAGATTTTAGTTGTTAATTTCAATTTTAGTATTTACCTTCGATTAGCCTAAACCAACAATTATTACCAGCAGATATTTAATTTTTATCAATCATGGAAATAAAAGAATTAACAAAGACTGAAGAACAGATAATGCAGGTGCTTTGGCAGCTTAAAAAGGGCTTTGTGAAAGATGTTATCGATGCATTGCCCGAACCCAAACCGGCTTATAATACGGTATCCACATTTATCCGCATTTTAGAGACCAAGGGGTTTGTAG
>JANYAB010000359.1 GCA_025355225.1 Bacteroidota bacterium | reverse complement strand
GGGCAAATACTTTTCAAAAAACTATACATGCATGATAATCAGCCAGATGAAGCCGGATGGTAATGTTGAGACAAAATCGTTTTTGCTTTAGAGCCCTGTTCTAAATTTTACACTTTTTTATTGCGATTTGCGCTAAATGGTATGTCAATTCTGTTAAAATTAAATATTGCTTTTGAAGAATTAATGAAAGGTTTTGTCGCCCTTGACTTTGAAATTGCTTACACACTTCCTTATAAAAAACGCAATCTTTTTTCGAGATCGCCCGGTAGAAAGAAAGCAGTATTTAACAATAGGCCATAGCCCTGCCGTTGTTTTGCAGATCGAACGCGCGGGGATGCAGACATTTTAGCTTACTTTGCATAAGGCAATTTCATGACCTATCTCTTTCATATACTTTTGTTTAAGTAATTAATTAAAATAAAATGAAGTGTCTTTTTTTCCTTTCCTTTTTCATTATTTCAATTTTTGATGTGATGGCTCAGTCGCAAAACAATTTTAGTTTAGGCTTTGCAGATAGTGTCAAGTCTAACATATTAAAAGAGCAGCGGCAATTGCTGATATACACGCCATATCAAGGCAAAAAATCCAGTGCTACAACTAAAGACAATTACCCTGTCATTTACGTGTTAGATGGAGAAAATAATTTCCGCTCCGTTGCTATAACCATAGAACGTTTGGCCGATATGGGGCTTTGTCCGCCGATGATCGTGGTGGGCATCCCTAATACCAATAGAAGCAGGGATCTCACTCCAACAACCGTAGCAAACAATACAGACAGTGTAACAAATTCGGGAGGGGGCGAGAGATTTCTTTCCTTTATAGAAAAGGAGTTAATTCCGCACATCGACTCCAATTACCTTGCTGCACCATATAAACTTTTTATGGGCCATTCTCTGGGCGGGTTAATGATAGTGCATACAATGGTTCATCATAAGGATCTGTTCAACGGCTATATTGCCATAGAACCAGCCATTTGGTGGGACAATCATAAAGTTTTAAACGAAGCTAAAGCCGTTATTGAAAAAGATTCATATGCAAATAAAACATTGTTTCTGGCCATAGCAAATCGTATGGAAAGAGGCGTGGATACGACAGATGTACAGGCAGATACATCAGACCAGACGGAACTGATAAGGTATAATTTGGATTTGATACATCACGTGCACAAGCATCCGGAAAATAAACTGCGGTTTAAAGAGGTGTATTATGAGAATGACAAGCACGAAACAGTTCTTTTTATAGCCGTTTATGATGCACTGCGTTTTATTTTTGATTATTATGCCTTCCCAAGGTATTCTGAATATCAAATAACCAATCCGAATTTGCCTTCAATGATTACAAATCATTACCGCAAAATTACTGATGAACTGGGTTACCAGGTGCTTCCTAATGCATCATTGGTCAATAATTTGGGATATTACGCTTTAAGGTCAAAGGAATATGATGTGGCCGGGAAATTATTTGCTTTAAATGTGCGTAATTATCCTAAGGATGCTAACCCTCTGGATTCTTATGGGGACTATTATCTGGCAAAAGGTGATAGGAAAAACGCAATTATGTGTTTTAAAAAGGCGCTATCTATAACAGAGATATCAGAAACAAGGGTTAAACTAAATTTACTTTTGAAAGGTGAATAGCGGGCTGAAGAACAATCGAAGCGATCTTCGCATAACGCATTCTCCCGGCCTGTTTCTTTCAAATACATTTACTACATCATGAAGAACGCAACCTTAACACTACTGCTGGCCCTGATCTTTTCGGCAGTTCAGGTCAATGCCCAGGAATACGAAAAAAAGATAGACTCCCTTATACAAAAGGCTATTCACCTAAACCGTTTTAATGGTTCGGTATTAGTCTGTAAAAATGGGAAGGTCATCTATGAGAAAGCTTTCGGCTATCAGGATGCGGCGAAAAAGGTACCGAATACTACCAACACGGTCTACCAAATTGGCTCGACTACAAAAGAATTTACCGCGGCGGTAATTCTGAAACTGGCTGAAAGTAACAAACTATCTCTTGACGATAAGCTTAGTAAATATTTCCCTTACTATAAAAGGGGGAATGAAATAACAATACGGCATTTACTGACGCACACTTCCGGCATTTACGAGATTCTAAGAGATACTAATGCTGTGAAGGAGAGTACTAGGCCGCGGAGCAAGGAACGGATGCTTTCCTTTTTTATTGATAAGCCTTTGGATTTTGATCCGGGCACACAATATTCATACAGCAACTCAGGATATATCCTTTTAGGGCTGATCATCGAAAAGGTAACCCATATGCCATACGAGCGGGTGGTTAGAGATATTATTTTAAGACCATTAGGAATGACACATTCCGGCTTTGACTTTGCAGGATTACAAAGTCCCTATAAAGCTATAGGCTATACTAAATATACTGAAACTATAAAAGCAGCGTCAACACCCTGGGATTCTACCGCCACTTATTCAGCGGGGTCTTTATATAGTACCGTGGAAGATTTATACCGTTGGCATAAAGGGGTGTTAAATTATAAAATCTATAATAAATTAAGTCTTGAAAAAGCGACCACTCCTTTCCTGGAAGGGTACGGACTGGGCTGCTGGATTGATACGATATATAACAAAAAAGTGGTATCTCACGGAGGAAACATCTTGGGATTTACGGGTTATTATGGCAGAATTCAGGAAGAAGATGTATGCATAATTCTGCTGAACAATATTTTCAACCACCAGATAGAGACCATTGGTCAATCCATTCTGGCCATTCTTTATAACAAGCCTTATTCATATTTTGATGAGATAAAGCTTACACCCGCAGCATCAGAAAAATATGTTGGTGAATATGAAGTTAATGCAACTTATAAGGTAAAAATAATCCGTGTAGGAGATCAGTTGTTCATACAGCGAAATAACCAGCCCGGTATTAAGATATATGCCTACAAAGAAAATGCATTCTTTCAAAAAGATGATGATATCAGGATATCTTTTAAAGAGGAAAACGGTCATATTGTTAAGGTCACCATTATAGAAGGTTTAAGTACTAAAAGAGGCGATAAAATTAAGATATAGGCAAATGCTTTAAACCCGGTTATTGTTAAAGAATTTAATGGATAGAGTATTTGAGCTTGCTCCTCTTATTTTGCAGACGAATTTGGCCCGTTTGCATATCAATTTCTTCAAAACCGAAATAAAGCGGCACCTTTGATTCTTTTCAGCTGGTAATTTAAATTCATGAAAAAGTCATTTGTTATATTAATAAACCTGGGTTTCTGGGTATGTTATTGCATATTGATAGTGATACTATTAGTTGTTTATAACAGGAGCAGTCCCAGCGGTGTTGACCACGAATCGCGAATTGTAAATGCTTTAAAAAATCTTCTCCTGTTTGCATTCATTCCTTCTGTCGTTTGCTATTTTTCATATTATTTTCTCTTGTTTCCCAGATACCTTCAACAAAAGAAGTTTTTTCTTGCTGTAATTTTTGGTATCCTCATCGCAGTTGGCACTGCAGTGGCAGGGTATTTCCTGCATCGTTATTTTATAGAAACAGGTCGTGTTATTGATATGGATAATGGCGGTAAAAATGGCCGTTCCACTGCTGTTAGAGTAATAATCGTGATGACCGGTATCGGCACAATAGCTGGCGTTTTAGCATTGTTCATCAAAGGGTTTATCACCTGGCTTAATGAAATCAAGCTTAAAGAGATGTTAAAGGAAAAAAACTACGAAATTGAAATGGCCCTGGTAAAATCACAACTTGATCCACATCTTTTATTTAATACCATTAATAATATTGACGCGCTTATCTTAAAAGATGCAGCTAAAGCCTCTGATTATTTGAATAAGCTATCTGGTATCATGCGGTTTATACTTTATGAAACAAAGGCTGACCGGATTTTCCTTCACAAAGAAGTTGAATACTTAGAAAAGTATATAGCGCTCCAAAAAATAAGAACATCAAACCTGAATTATGTTCACTTTTCAGTAACGGGGGTTATGGGCAATAAACTGATCGCGCCGATGGTTTTTATTCCGTTCATTGAAAATGCCTTTAAACATACCCACAATAAAAAACTCGAAAACGCTATTACTATCAATATCTTTATCAATGATGATAACATACAATTAATATGTGAAAATAAGTTCGACCCGATGTCGTCGGTTCAACAAATCGATAGTGGTTTAGGCAACGAACTGATTCAAAAGCGGCTCTCCCTTATTTATAAAGGAAAACATAGTTTAAAAGTGCATAAAACCAATGAACTGTACACAATCAACCTGACAATCCCCAATGGATAAATTTACTTGCATAATAATAGAAGATGAGCCTCTTGCTCTGGAAAAAACAAAGGACTTTGTAAACAAGGTTCCTTTTTTGCATTTAAGTGCAACCTTCGACAATGCCCTTACCGGGCTTGCTTACCTGAATAACAACAAAGTAGATTTACTTTTTCTGGATATAAATATGGATGAATTATCGGGTATAGAATTACTTGAAAGTTCAAAAATAAACAGCCAGGTTATCATTACAACGGCCTACCAGGAATATGCTCTAAAGGGCTACGAACTGCAGATAACAGACTATCTTTTGAAGCCTTTTACATTTAATCGTTTTCTACAGGCTGTAAATAATGCACAGGAAAACATAGTCCGTCGTACTTCGGGTGCTCAGCCCGACTTTATTTTCGTAAAGACGGAAAACCGCTTAGAGAAGATCATGCTTAACGAAATTGTGTACATTGAAGGGATGCGGGACTACCGAAGAATTCATACGACCAATAAAAGGATAATGACCCTGCAGAATTTCAGCGAGTTTGAAACGTTAATTCCTTCAAGCTTAGTGTGCAGGGTACATAAATCGTATATGGTCGCACTTAATAAGATCGAATCAATTGAGCGGAGCAGAATAAAAATAGCAGATCAATTGATCCCGGTTTCAGAAACATACAAAGACGTTTTCTTTCAACTCATTAATAACAAGCCATAATCCTACTGCTATTTTGCAGACTAAAACCATCAGGATGCAGACATATTAACCCCGTTTGCATATCAAAATTGTTGACCGTAACTCATTGATATACTTTTGTTTAAGTTAATAATTAAACAAAAAAATCATGAAAAAAAATGTACACATAGCGCTCATAGTCGTTATGATTTTCCTAAGCGGAAATGCTTTTAGCCAAACCAGTAAACCGGGCTCCGAAAAAACCAGGGATACGGTTAAAACAGAGAAAACCTATTTAGACCTTGTGCTGAATTTGATGAGTACCAACCTGAATTATGGAAACTCAAACAGTGCCTTGAAAGATTATAAAAAATCTGTTTTGGGTGCCCAGGTAGGGGTATCATTTCAAGCTGGTATCACGCCGGCGTTCTCTCTTGTATCTGAGTTTTATTTTACAATGAAGGGTGGTAAGCTCACAGCAAATAATCCACTTACAACCAGCGAATCAACGCTTCGTTTATATGCATTTGAATTACCTGTGCTGGCCCGCTTTCACTTCAGCGACTTTCATATTAATGCCGGGCCCTCAATAGCCTATAATTTTTATGGCACCAGGAAAATTGATGATTCCTCAAACGACCTTTCTTTTACCAATTCGATCGACGGTTTTAAGCGTTTCGAGGCCGGCGTTCAAATAGGTGGCGGCTATACTTTTCACACGCCACGAAAAAGGATAACCTTAGACCTTAGATACAACTACGGTTTGACCAATATATCGTACGGTCACGAAATGTATAACAGGAGCTTCATTGTCAGTGCGCACATTTCTAATCCATGGAAGACAAATCCTCTCGGAAAAAGATAAGAATATCCGGCCGTTCGGGCCATTATTGTCTATTATCTCACAAAAAGTAGCTTATAAATTTAAAAAAATGAATACAAACAGAAATACCGCAATTGTCACGGGTGTATCAACGGAACGAGCCCCGATGACTTCAAGCCGGAAGACCGCGCTGACCGCGGGCCTGTTGTACCTGCTCACCTTTGTTTCGATCCCGACCCTTGCCGTTTATGGTCCGGTACACAATCCAAACTATATCTTAGGCCATGGGCCCGATACCGCTATTATCATCGGCGGCATACTCGAGATAATCGTGGCCCTGGCCGGTATTAGTACGGCCGTGGTACTGTATCCGGTGCTCAAGAAGCAGAATGAAAGTGCCGCACTGGGCCTCGTTGCCGCCCGGATCCTGGAATCTGGTACTATTTTCGTCGGCGTGGCGTTCCTTTTGTCAATCGTTACCTTGCGACAGACCGGAGCCGGAGCAAATGCCATGGTCACCAGTAGTGCACTTGCAACCCTGTATGACCGTATTTTCCTCCTCGGACAAAGCTTCATGCCGGCCATATGCGACCTGTTGATAGGAGTCATGCTATACAAGTCCCGCCTCGTGCCCCGGGGCCTTGCCCTGATCGGAATCATCGGCGCAGTCCCACTTCTGGCGGGCTACTTCGCTGTGCTATTCGGTATCGTCGGGCAACATTCTCTGCTGGCCGGGTCGTCCGCGCTGTTGGTCGCGCTATTCGAGTTTTCGCTGGGCATCTATCTTGTCGTCAAAGGTTTCAGGCCCTCATCCCTCCTAACTGGCAGATGATTCACTTGATAACTTTTAAACGAATATCCTGCCATCGATTGCCTGTAGTCTTCGAACCTAGAAAGTTGCAACGGTAAACAAATAATGATTATACAAATCAATTCATCATGAAAACCAATTCGATATTATTATTACTATTTCTTCGGTCATTCGTTTTTGCACAAACTGTTACAGGACCCGGGTATTCCGCGGCCGAGTTAAAAAGCGATCTTAAAATTTTCAGGTCGGCACTGGAAGAAGGTCACCCCGGAATTTATCGCTACAGTTCAAAGGCAACAATGGATTCAATTTTTGAAGCGACCGAATTTGCTATTAACAGATCGATGGGTGAACGCGAATATAAAATATTGCTGAGTAATGTTACTTCCCGAATAGGTTGCGGGCACCTGGCCGTTCTTGCCCCTAAAATTGATCAGGATAAATTTGATAAAGAGGCAACTGCCATTCCGTTTCAACCCTATTATTCCAACGGCAAACTGTTTGTTTTAACCAACTTTTCTGCGATTTTGGATAAAGGGTTTGTTGGGGCCCGTATAGTGTCTATCAATGGGCATTCAACGAATGATATGTTAAAGGATATGTTTGCAATTATGCCCGCTGATGGAAATAATAAAACGTACAAATACCGCAACCTCACGTATTCAAAATATTTTACCAGGTACTTTTATTATCTGTATGGAGATACCAGTTCTTATACTGTTGAATATATTTCGGGTGTCGGCGCCAGGATAAAAAAAGCAAAACTGGCAGGCTTGCTTTTTGATGACCTAAATGCTGTTTGTGATAAAAAATATCCGCGGCATTTTTTATCAGATCCCCTGGAATTTAAATTAGAGGATGATAAAAAGACAGCTTATTTGAAAATTGAAACTTTTGACGGAGATGTCCTTGAGCAGAAAAAAATCGATCTTCCAAATTTTCTTCAATCTGCTTTTAACCGCATCGATTCCAATAAAATAAAGAATTTGATCATTGATCTCAGGAATAACCACGGTGGTACGGATGAGTTTGGGAAGCTCCTGTTTTCTTATTTAGTATCACACGATTTTGATTATTATTCCTCCTTAACCACAAGTACGGACAATTACCGATTTTTCAAGTATACCAACATGTCCAGCCCAAAGGTTCCCAATGGCCTGTTAAAAGCAAACGCGGCCGGAACTTTTGATGTGATCCGTCACCCGAATGTGGGTAAACAAAAACCTCTGTTGCCCAACTATTCCGGTAACATTTATGTACTGATCAACGGGGGTTGTTTTTCCACTACCAGCGAATGTATTTCGATGATCCATTCGAATACAGACGCGGTCTTTATCGGTGAGGAATCTGGCGGCGGATATTATGGGAATAATTCTGGAATGGTGCCCGAGATTACTTTGCCGAATACTAAGATAAGGATCGCTATACCATTAATGAAGTATGTTATGGCAGTAAAAGACTATCGATTTAAGGATCATGGACTGTTTCCCAACTATGAGGTAATACCGAAAATAGCCAACAAAATAAATGGGAACGACCCTGAACTGGAATTTGCCAAAAAGCTGATCAGTAGATAAAATTTAAAGAAATACACCACATCAATTTTAAACAAAGAAATCAATCCAGGTAGAAAAATCCATATCATGACCGTCAGTATATTTTCTTTTCAGTCGGAGCAGAATTGTGTTGGCAAAGCAAGTTCGCAAAACTCGCCTTATGAAGCAAAAAATGCGCAGAACAAAGCTGCTGTAGATACCACGGCGGCACCGGTTAGCAAATTTATAAAAGTAACCGGCAGACTTGACTGGAAAATATTTCCAAAGGCTATAGTTAGATTTTATTATTTGAACAATTTTAAATTTTAAGACAGAACACAGTTTATCTTATAACACTCAGGACTTTTGACTTCCCATTACAACAATATTCTATTTGCCGGTCACATCAGAACTCATCAGTGGGCACTTTGAGGCTTTTACGGTATTGGTCAAGACGTTTTTGAAGATTTGCGGAAATTTTTTCATACCCTGGTTTCCCAAAAAGATTATGAAGTTCATTCGGATCGTTCTTTAAATCGTAAAGCTCATTGCAGTTAATATCAGCATCGTTTGTTATATAGCCTGCATTATTTAGCAGTTGAAGAATAGTATATTCCCTGTATCCGGGTGTTGTCTGATACTTGGTGGTTGCTCCCCTCATACCACCTTTGCCGTAAAAATGAATTAATTTATATCGCTCAGTACGTACACCATCATGCTTTCTAACCATGTGAAATGCAGGATAATCATAGTAATGGTAATACAGGTCGTTACGCCAGCCATTCGGCTTGGGCCCCTTGAATGTTGGTTCAAGCGACGTGCCGCTCATCTCCTGCGGTTTTTTAATCCCGGCAAGCGATAAAAACGTTGGTGCATAATCGATGTTTTGTACCAGGGCATCACTTTTAATTCCGGCCTTGATCGCTTTCGGATATTTTATTAATAAAGGTGTCCTAAACGATTCCTCGTACATCATTCTTTTATCGAACCAGTTATGCTCACCGATATAAAATCCTTGATCGGAGGTGTAAACTACCATAGTATTATTCTCCAGCCCATTATCCTTCAAATATTTCAGAATTTCGCCTACCCCGTCGTCTATCGACTTGATGCACCTTAAGTAATCTTTTAAAAACTGTTGATACTTCCAAAGCGCAAGCTCCTTTCCTGTTAGCTTTGCGGCTATAAACTGCTGGTTCCTTAACTTATAATGCTTATCCCACACTGCTCTTTGTTCAGGTGTTAATCTTCCAAGTTCACCCATCAAAAATGTATAGGAAAGTTTATCGTATGGGGTAACTAACTGGTCTTTTAATTCTTCTACTTTCAAATCCTGAACCAGTTCCATATCGTTAGTGATAGACATTTTTTGTGTTTTGGCCGCATCGCACCTCGACTCATAATCGTCAAAAAATGTACCGGGGACAGGGAAATTTACATCGTTGTAAAGATCAAGATATTTTCCGGCGGGCATCCAGTTGCGGTGAGGCGCCTTGTGATGAACCATCAAGCAAAATGGTTTACTTTTATCGCGCTTTTTGAGGAAATCAAGTGCATGTTCTGTAATCAGATCAGTAGCGTATCCTTGCTCCTGGATATATTTTTTTCCAGTTTCCTGACCTTTAAAAGTCGGATTATAATATTTCCCCTGGTCATCCAGAATATGGAAATAGTCAAACCCTTTAGGATCTATAGGGATGTGCCATTTTCCTACGATAGCAGTCTGATAACCCGAATGCTTTAACAGCTCGCTAAAGAATATCTTCGAAGAGTCCATACCCTCAGCAAGCTGACGCTGACCATTTTGGTGACTGTAAAGGCCAGTCATCAGGCACGCCCTGCTTGGCGTACAAAGGGAATTTTCGACAAAGGCCTTTTTGTAAATGATACCCTGGCTTGCAATCTTGTCGATATTGGGCGTAGGCGCAAGTTTGGCCAGCGCTCCGCCGTAGGCACTGATAGCCTCGTACGAATGGTCATCGCTCATAATAAAGATTATGTTGGGCCTGTGGGCGACCATCTTTTTTTTGGGCGAAACCTGTGCCTGTGCAAAGCCGCTGAGAATAACTGCGCTTAGTGTTGTTGCGAAAAGAAACTTCCCCAAGCAATTTCGACCTGAAAAATCTTTAAAAAAACTTTTGGATTTCATATGTCAGCAATTTGTTTTGTTGTTAAAACCTTGTTTGATCAATGTTATAGTAAATCCCTCTTTTAACATTCGCTGTAATCATACACACTTTATTTTGAACTAACGCAGCGAAACCCTGTATTTTCCAAACCTGAATCAGGTGACGAACTCATGCGCGCCGATACCCGGTAACCCGAACAATAGGAAGCATTACACATAAATGATCCACCCCGTACCACTCTTTTAGGGGCAGCCGGCTCCATAGGGTCATAACTCGAGTCGGCTCCTTTTGGGTTTACAGATAATCGGCTCGTTACAGCCCGGTAATAACCGGCGTTATACCAATCGGCACACCATTCCCATACATTGCCGGCCATATCGTACAAGCCATATCCATTCGGCGCAAATGCCTTTACGGGAGATAGAGAGGCATAGCCATCCCATGCCGAGTTTTTATAAGGGAAGTGTCCCTGCCAGGTATTTGCCTTAGGTTTGCCACTATCTACCGGGGCCGATCCCCAGCTATAAGGTTTGTTAATTAAACCGCCACGGGCCGCAAATTCCCATTCGGCTTCAGTAGGTAATCGTTTCCCGACCCACCTGGCGTAGGCGCAGGCATCGTCCCATGATACCTGCACAACCGGGTAATTATCCTTGCCTTGTATAGAACTACCAGGACCATCAGGATGTTTCCAGTCTGCACCTTTAGTCCAGCGCCACCATTGCGAGGCGTCATCAAGGGGCACAGCGGATGTCGTGGGAGTAAATACAAGGGACGCCGCAACCAGTAAGCTATCGTTCGGTTTCGGCGTTCCCGGCGGCAACTGTTTTTTCAATATTTCCCAATCCGGGGTTGTTTCGGCCGTGGTGATGTAGCCCGTTGCCTGCACAAAGGCCCTGAATTGAGCGTTAGTTACCTCATTTTCATCCATCCAGAAGCCCGATAATTTAACTTTATGCCGCGGGTATTCATCATTTCTACCGTTTTTATCTGAAGCTCCCATAATAAAAGTTCCACCGGGAACCCATACCATCCCGGTATGTACTGTTGATACCGGCGATCTATAATTAGCAGGCGATTTTTTGGTTATAACCGCGAACCGCGATGGCATATTCGCATGGCAGGAGGCAATGGGTTCCTTTGTTTTTACAGTATTCTGTGCTCTGGAAATAAAAGGCACAAAGCAAATCACTAAATGAATAAGACAAGAAGTCGGCGCTTTCTTCATTTTCAAACACGATAATTAATCCTATTTCGAATCTTTTAACGAATGTAATTTAATTAAATTTATTTATGCCAGTATTTGCAAGCTAAAACTCCGGCTTACCTTTGCGCCGTCTCAAGGACGTTACGTTGGCAATCATTATCCGTAGTATCCCCAAAACCGCCAGTAAACTGCCTAACCTTGGCAAATAATCTCATACTGGCGCGAGGTATCGGCGAAGGCACGTGGGCTGCGTACTCGTGACCTCTTTGCTTCAAATATTCCAATCAAACTATTTTGCAGAAGATAATAGCTAATTAATGCGCCCTGTCTTTTTCACTATCCGCCCCGCCTGTATCACGTTTTTCAGGCGTATTGGTTGATTTGCCGAAACTATAGGTAAATGCAAGTGTCGCCACCCGGGTATCCAGATAGTTATGGAAGGTGGCATTGGCGCCCGCAATGTTTGTAATAGTGCCGCTTGGGCTAAATGAGTGCAAGATATCCCGCACATTTAGCTTGATGGAACCTTTGTTGTTCAATATTTTTTTCTGGATTGCAGCATTGAGCATGCCTTTGGGCAGGGTAATAAATTGGCCATATGCGCCGCCGCTATCAAAAAAGCCGCTTATTTCGGCGTTCCAGCTTTTTGATAAAGTGAACTGATTACTGCCATTACCGGCAAATGTATACCTGGACTGATTGAGGTAGCCGGTGTAAAATGCACCCTGGTAGGTATTTTTATAAACCTCGGCATACAGATTAACGGACCACCATTTGACCGGCTGTAAATTGGTATTGACCGACAAGTCCAGTGTTTTCCGTTGCCCTATATTGCCCTGGGTGCTGATAAATACGCCATTACTATTGTGAATCGTTTCGCCCTGAACATCGGTGGTATAATTATAAGCAAGGGCAATGGTAAACAGGCTCCTGAAACTGTAGGCCAGTTTATAATTATTTGTAAACTGCGGTTTCAGGAATGGGTTGCCCGAGAAGTAGGTGTACTCATCCACAAAAAAGGTAAAGGGGTTTAAACTTCCATAATTCGGCCTGCCGATGCGGCGGCCATATGAAAGCACCAGCACGTTATGCCCCGCGGTATCCAGATTATAGGAAAAATAAGCGGTTGGAAACAGGTCGGTATAATGATTAGCAAATGTTGAATCGGGCTTTTTGGCATTGCCCAACTGATGGCCGTAGCCATTGGTGTTCTCTAAGCGCAAGCCAGTTTGTATGGAAAATCGGCCGAAATTTTTATTAAAATTTACATAGGCAGCATTTATATTCTCTTTATATAAAAACCGGTTGGTATTGTTATAATCAATGGAGTCGGTGTTATTGATCACGTTAAAATAATTGGCTGCGTTATCCGTATTTACGTAACTGCTCTTAACGCCCACCTCCAGCTTTGCCTTGCCTTTGAGTGGATGGGAATAATCAGCCTTGGCCGAATAAATGTTGATGATGGAAGGCAAATTATCATTCAGGGCCGTCGAGTTGGTTAAAGTACCATTGGGTAAGAAGGTATTATTTAAAAACATCTGGTTACCGCCCGATACATCGTGGATATAATCCAGGTCAAAGGTGAGCTGTCTGCCGGTGCTATCAAACTTGTGGGTATAATTTAAGTTGACGCCATTGCTATTAAATTTGTTTTTAGAAGTGTTGACGGTATTGATGGTTGAGTCCAAACCACCGCTGTTGCCATATAATAAGGTGAATACCGGGCTGCTGTCGTTGCCACGCGATATATCGCCGGTATAAACTATCCCCCATGTGGTGTTTGGCGATGCAAAAAAGTCCATCCCGGCCTTAATATTGGTATTATAGTTGGTCGGCCTGAAATACGAAATATCCTTTAGGGACGAGGTCGGGCTCCCGGTCGCATCAAAGTAATCTCGGTCAATTTCAAGTCGCCTGAAAGTCCGGTTTTCATTGTAAGAAAGGTTGGCAAACAGGTTCACTTTGTTGATGCGGTAGTTGAGATTAATATTCTCATCGTTACGACCATAATGCCCCAGCGCATAATCTGCCGAAACTACGGCATGCAATCCCCTGTTTACATTTTTCTTTGTTTTGATATTGATCACACCCGCATTTCCCGCAGCATCATATTTGGCCGGCGGATTGTCCATAAGCTCTATCTGATCTAATGACGAAGCGGGTAATGAACGCAGGTAAGTAGCCAGGTTGGCCGCCGAAAGATAAGTAGGCTTATCGTCGATCATCACTAATACGCCGCTTTTGCCTTTAAAAGTAATATTGCCGTCGGCATCTACCTGCACGCCGGGCGTCTTTTCCAGCACTTCCAGGGCATTGGCGCCGGTATTGGATAGCAGCGCGCCTACGTTAACCACGGTGCGGTCAACTTTTTGCTGGATATATGATTTTTGAGCAGTTACGGATACACCGTTCAGGCTTGTTCCGGTCGGTGATAAAATAAATGGCGATAAACCAACCGCTTTTTGCTGGCCCACAACCACATTAGCGCTGCGGTAATTTTTATAGCCCACAAAGGTGGCCTTTAACAGGTAAGTATTGTCTTTTAAATTTTCAAAAACGAAGCTGCCATCCGCCTTCACAAGCCGGGTTCCCGCCACGCTCGAATCTTTTGCGACAAGTAAGATAACGGTTGTGCCGTCAAGCGGTTTTTTTGCATCGTCCAAGACAGATCCTGAAATTTTACCGTCTGTGGTTTGCGCATCGGCAAAGTTAAATAGTAATAGTGTGAATAAGGCTAAAAAAAATATAGGGATAAGCTTCATAAACTATAAGACGCCGTTTAGCTTATACCGTTACACGGGCGCTATTATTTTGGAATTTTTTATTTATCTGTTTTATCGCCCCTGCCGGCGAAAAAATCAGCAATTAAAAAACCGCCCTACTTTGGTAAAGCGGCATAGTAGCCTGTGGGGGAAATCGAACCCCTATTTCAAAAAAAATCTCGCGTCCCGATTGTACAACTCAGGGCTTTTCAACCCACCACTGCCGGCCTGTCTCTGCGCCGTTTCACGGATGTTACATTGGCAACCAGCACCCATAATATCCCCAAACCCGCCAGTATACTGCTTAATCTTGGCAAATAATCCCCATAACTTACATAAAAAGTCAGGTCCGAATTTAAGTTGATATTTTGTTTAATTGCAGTTTTAACCCACCAACCCGTGTGCTGAACAATATCACCGCGCTGGTTGATGAAAGCGGAAATGCCTGTATTGGCCGACTGGCAAACCCAACGACGCGTTTCAACGGCGCGAAGCTTTGCATAGTCCAAATGCTGGTCCTTTCCGGAAGTATTTTCCCACCAGCCGTCGTTGGTGATAATGGCAATAAACTGTGCTCCTTTCCTTACCGACGTTGCTATCCATTCGCCCCAAATGGTTTCATAGCAAATTGCCGGTGCCACGCCTATCCCGCTTTGTGAATAAAACACGCCCGGTTCGGCCTGTTTGGCGTAGGTTCCGGTAGCGCCTCCTAAATGTTCAAAAACCGGCTTTAAAAATGACAAAGCATTGCCAAATGGCAATGATTCTACACCGGGTACCAGCTTCGATTTGTGATAGAATTGCACGTTGGAAGAATTTTCAATATTCACTGCCGTATTAAATACGTCGTAATATTGATTGCCTTTCGGGTCGAGCGGACTTGCTGTGCTGGTTTTCCTTGAATTATATATTTTAATGGACTCGGCGCCGGTTATTACATTTCCGTTTTTGTATTTATTTAGAAAATGCTTTATCTGGGCATAGTAAAGGTTGGACTGTACAAGGTCTTCATTAACTCCCTGGGGGTCGGCGATAGCAGTCTCCGGCCAAATAAAAAATTCGGTGTTGTGCTGTCCCAACGAGTCTGACAGATGAGCCAATGTACTCAACTGCTGAGCCACAGGTATGGTGCCGTGCTTTTCATAAGGATCAATATTGGGTTGAGCTACAACGATATTCGACGGGTTTATTTGCTCCTTATAGGTATAGTATCTGAATAAAGACAAACTTAGTGGTACTACCAGCGCCAATACAAAAGTCGAAATTAATTTTAACCTTAACGGCTTAATTTGTGCTTCTCTCAGGCTGACATAAATTAAAAACGCCAGTATATTTATAAGCCATATCCATAAAGTCCCCCCATAAACGCCGGTATATTCATACCATTGTATCCACTGATGGCTTACCGCAAATCCGTTTCCCAACGTCATCCAGGGGAAGTTAAGTTCCCAGTTTTGATGCAGGTACTCGTACCCTATCCAAAAACAAACCAAACCCATCAAACTACGGTTGCGACTGGTGATGAGCCTCAAACGGTAGTAAAGCCAGCATACTGTCGACATCAATAGCGGAGCAAGCGAATATGGAATTAAGGATATAGGAATGGCTACAACCGCACCAACCGTTTTTATCGAATTATATACCCAGTAAATAGATAAAATGTTCCATATAAAAAAGCCGATGAAAGTAACGCCAAATATCTGCCTTCCTTTTTTCCGGGATGCTGATTGAATGGTATTTTCTATTACTACCAGCATTGGCACAAAACCGATAAATAATAAAAAAGTAGTGTACGATGTAGGTGGCCAGGCTATCCAAAGCAGCAAGCCGGAAAGAATTGATAAGGCGATGTTTTTTTTCATTTAAACTATTAAAACCTAATGACTTTAAAATTATTATATTTTCGCGTTTAGCGATTGAGCACAAAATGAAAAAAAACATGTCGCCCGCAATCCCATCGCTGGTTCGTACCCATGACTGTGGCTTTTGCTGAAATTAATCATCGTTCCGCTCATAGCCGCGGGGGCTTAGTCACTTTTGTCGCGCCAAAAGTAACCAAAAGCGCTTGTCGGCAGAAAGGCTTCTTGGCGCACGAGGCCTTTCCACTGCAAATCAGCCAAAACCTGGGCTGCAAAATCTTGCCCTACTCTCGTTCGCTTAGGCCTGCGCTTCTGCAAGTATTGCTATGCCCTCCCCTCGCTTATGGCCACCATTGTTTTGCCTGATTTCACCCGAAGCTGTTCTGCTGACGGAAGAAAAAAACTAAAATCACAAACCGTAAATAACCTCAAAATTCGGCATTGGCTGGTTCGGCAATCACAGGCCTGGCCCCCGCAATAACTTTCACAGAATCAGACGCAGCCGAGAGTTTATTCACAGTTGTCTGTTTTTTTATAGGTGTTCATGAGATCACTGCGCTAAGTTCTTTTGGTTACTTTTCTTTGACGGCCAAAGAAAAGTAACATTCACTTGCTCTCATAAACCACCTTCCTTAACTTTTAAAGCACAAACCACTGCGAAATAAACATTTTAAAATCAAGAAAGTAGAAGATTTTAAAGATTATATGCAAGGTATGGGTTATGTGTTAGCTACTCATACTTTCTTCCCTGCCACGCATATCACAAATTCTCCCTTTACAGTATGGGTCTCGAAATAAAGTTTTACTTCGTCAACGGTACCGCGTACCGTTTCTTCAAACAGTTTGGTTAACTCGCGCGAAACGGAAATCTGCCTTTCGCCGCCAAAGTAAGTTGCCAGTTCATCCAGCGTTTTTAAAAAACGGTGCGGCGACTCATAAAGTATAATCGTTCTTTCCTCTTCGGCCAATTGCTTATAACGTGTTTGTCTCCCCTTTTTTAACGGTAAGAATCCTTCAAAACAAAAACGGTCGGTTGGGAACCCTGAATTAACCAATGCCGGAACAAATGCTGTTGCACCGGGCAAACATTCAACCATTATATCATTTTTCAGGGCTTCGCGTACCAGATAAAAACCGGGATCGGATATAGCGGGTGTACCCGCGTCTGATATCAGGGCAATGTTTTTACCCTCTTTTAAAAACCTGATGATCTCGCTGGAAGATTGGTGCTCATTATGCTGGTGATGCGCAAACACTTTTTTTTCGATGCCAAAATGTTTCAGCAATGGCGCCGACGTACGGGTATCTTCAGCAAGTACCAGGTCGGCCTCTTTTAAAACACGTATCGCCCTAAAGGTAATATCCTCCAGGTTTCCTATTGGGGTGGGTACTAAGTAGAGTTTACCTGTTTGGTTCATATTGCTATTTGTCCATGGTCAATAGTCGATAGTCCATAGTGCTGATCCCAACCATTACTGTCTTGAAATAACTATGGACTATCGACTATGGACTATCGACTTATTCCTATCTTTGCCTAAAAATAAAATCAATGCTGCAAGTTAGTTATATCCGCGATAACAGGGAACAGGTTTTAGAACGTTTGGCCGTAAAAAATTTCAAACAACCCGGATTGGTTGATGAGATCATCCGGTTAGATAATGATCGTAAGCAAACGCAAAGCCGTATGGACAATGTTTCGGCCGAAGCTAACGCCGCTGCAAAGCAAATTGGTGACTTAATGCGTGCCGGCAAAAAGGAGGAAGCAGAAGAGATCAAGTCGAAAACCGGTGCGCTGAAAGAAGATGTAAGACTTTTGGGCGAGGCATTGTCAGCAATAGAAAGTGAATTGCAGCAAAAGCTGGTACTGCTGCCTAATTTACCGCATTCATCAGTACCCAAGGGATTGACCCCTGAAGATAACGAAGTGGTACTTGAAAATGGCAATAAACCCAACTTACCCGCCAATGCCTTGCCGCATTGGGAACTTGCCGCTAAATATAACCTGATAGATTTTGAACTGGGCGTAAAAATAACCGGTGCGGGATTCCCCGTTTACAAGGGTAAAGGGGCCAAGCTGCAAAGGGCGTTGATCAATTATTTTATCGACGAGGCTGAAAAAGCAGGGTATAGCGAGGTGATTGTGCCTTTGCTGGTTAATGAAGCATCTGGTTTCGGAACTTCGCAACTGCCGGATAAAGAAGGCCAGATGTATTTTGTGGGAATTGACAATTTGTACCTGATACCCACAGCGGAGGTGCCGATCACCAATATGTACCGGGATGTGATATTAAAAGCTGATGAGCTGCCCGTAAAAAATTGCGGATATACGCCATGCTTTCGCCGTGAGGCGGGCTCTTATGGCTCTCACGTGCGTGGTTTGAACCGATTGCACCAATTTGATAAGGTGGAAATAGTACAAGTGGCCCATCCTGATGAGTCTTATAAAGTGCTGGAACAGATGAGCGGGCATGTGCAGGGCTTACTTCAAAAATTAGGCTTGCCCTACCGGGTATTGCGCCTTTGCGGTGGTGATATGGGCTTTGGCTCGGCATTAACTTATGATATGGAAACCTGGAGTGCCGCGCAACAGCGTTGGCTCGAGGTGTCATCTGTTTCAAATTTTGAAACTTTCCAGAGCAATCGTTTAAAGCTGAGATTCCGGAATGCCGAAGGTAAAACCCAGTTGGCGCATACATTGAACGGAAGCGCGTTAGCTCTGCCGCGAATTGTGGCTACCTTGTTGGAAAATAACCAATCTGAAAAAGGAATTAAAATCCCGGAGGTACTAGTACCTTATACGAAGTTTGAGTGGATAGATTAAAGCCCGAAAATACTGGGATTAATAAGTAGCGTTTACCAAAAGATCGGTAACGGCGGAATCAAGTATTGATTTAATGTGACTGATTACGGTTTTTGATGGGTTTTGC
>JANYAB010000278.1 GCA_025355225.1 Bacteroidota bacterium | reverse complement strand
TCAATGGACCTGATTTTAAACTATTAAAAGAAAAACTTTTAGGCTGAATTCCTGTAGAAATAGTATAATTCAGTAAATCAATAATTCACTAATTCAATAAATAAATTATGGAAAGCTTAAGCACATCAATAACAGTTAATGCACCGGCAGTAAAAGTCTGGGAAGCGTTGACAAACCCTGCAATCGTAAAGCAGTATTTTTTTGGAACCAACGTAAAAACGGATTGGAAAAAGGGCAGCCCTATTATATGGGAAGGGGAGTGGGAGGGGAAGACGTACCAGGATACCGGGAAGATACTGGATATTGATCCGGGTAAATTTGTGAAATACAATTATTGGAGTTCCATGTCGGGCACCGAAGACAAGCCTGAAAACTATGCGGATATAACTTACAGATTATCGGAAGAAGATGGTAAAACAGTATTGACGATAACCCAGGATAATATTAAAAACAAGGAAGCAAAGGAGCATTCTGAACAAAACTGGCAGTCTGTATTTGGAAAAATGAAAGAGATGGTAGAAAATAAATTGGTTTAAACTTTTTATTTATATATGTTGCATAAAATTTTGATTGATAAATATTTATAATTCGATATAACTAAACGTAATGAGTGAAAAATTCACGATTGAGCACATAAATGACCCGGGATTTTTTGTTACGGGGCTATCTGTAAGAACAATTAATCAGGATGGGCAGTCACAAAAAGATATTGGAGATCTGTGGACAAGGTTTACGGCCGGGAACCTGACCGCCGAGATTAATGGAAAATTATCTGATGATATCTACTGTGTGTATACCGATTACGAAAGTGATCACACCGGATGGTATACCGCGGTTCTGGGCTGCCGGGTTGATAGTCCCGGTAATGTTTCGGATGGCTTTTTTGCGGCATTGATGCCGGCTGGCAAGTACCGGGTTTACAAACCCCAGGGTAAGTTTCCTGAAAGCGTTTCCAATACCTGGAAACAAATATGGCAAACCGCTGCAGACCGAAAATACAGTGCTGATTTTGATCAGTATAAAGCCGGAGCGAAATCGTTTGAAGAGACAGAGGTTGACGTTTATTTGGCGGTTGTCTGAATAGTTGTCTGAACCGGAATTAAACGAATTTAAGAATTAACAGAATTTTATTCTGTGTAGCCAGATGTATTTCTGTAAATTCTTTATTCTGTAAATTCGGGTTTAGACCAATAGCGGCTACCTGTTAAAGCTCAATCTTTTACCTGCTTTACCTTCAATCAAGCTTCCGTTGCTATAAGCCAAATTACCCGAAACCAGCGTGTGAATGATTTTTGACCGGAATGTGGAGCCTTCAAATGGGCTCCATTTGCATTTATATAGAATGTTGGCTTTGCTAACGCTCCATGGATCATTTAAATCAACCAAAACAAGATCAGCCCAGTAACCTTCACGAATAAATCCCCGTTTTTCGACCTCGAAACAAACCGCCACATTATGCGCCATCTTTTCAGCGATCTGTTCCAGGCTGATCTTACCCTGGTGGTGCAGCTCGAGCATTGCCGGCAAGGCATGCTGTACAAGGGGCCCGCCAGATGGCGCCTGCAAGTAAGGCTGAGATTTTTCTTCGAAAGTATGCGGGGCATGGTCGGTGGCAATTACATCGATGTGCCCATCTAATACCGCTTTTAAAATGGCGTCCCTATCTGTTTTCTTTTTTATGGCGGGGTTCCATTTAATCAAATTCCCCTTGATTTCGTAGTCTTCATCGCTGAACCATAAATGATGGATACAGGCCTCGGCAGTGATGCGTTTATCTTTTAACGTAACGTTATTGTTAAACAGGTGGGTTTCCTTTTCGGTTGAGATATGGAGAATATGCAAACGTGTATTATGTTTTTTTGCCAGTTCAACAGCCATAGAGGATGATAGGTAACAAGCCTCCTCGCTTCGTATTTTTGGGTGGAGTTTTACCGGGATGTTTTCGCCGAGAAGCTGTTTATAATGATTCAAATTGCTCTTAATGGTGGCCTCATCTTCACAATGCACAGCGATGAGCATCGGTGATTGCGCAAAAATATCCTCCAATGTTTTTGGATTATCAACCAGCATATTTCCTGTTGACGATCCCATAAAAACCTTAATTCCGCAAACTGTTTTTGCATCAGTTTTCAAAACCTCGTCAAGGTTATCGTTAGATGCACCCATGTAAAAGGAGTAGTTAGCTAATGAGTTATGTGCTGCTATCTCAAATTTTTGTTCAAGCAGCTCTTGCGTTAAAGTATTAGGAACAGTATTGGGCATTTCCATAAAAGAGGTAATACCGCCCGCTACGGCCGCCCTTGATTCAGAATGAATATCACCCTTGTATGTTAGTCCGGGCTCACGAAAGTGAACCTGGTCGTCAATGCAGCCCGGAAACAGGTGCAGCCCTTCTGCATTAATAACTTTATCTGCCGCGGTATCAATTTGGCCGTCGATACGATCAATTAATCCATCCTTTATGAGTATGTCACTTACATATTGGCGATTTTCATTTACGATAGTGGCTGATTTGATTAGTATAGAGGACATAGTTTGATTTCGGATTTTCGATTTCGGAATTAATATATTCGGTAAAATTAGGATATATAAATCCAAAATAAACTAACCAAATCCGAAATCGAAAATCATTTCTTACCACAGTAGTAGTTAAGACCGAAAGAAATAGCGTTGTTTAAGCCAACATTGATGAAGCTGTTATTTAAATGGTAATCGGTGGCATATTTAATATTGCCAAAACCCATGTTGATGCCCAATTTTGGAGTGGCGAAAAATACAATATTCGGGCTGGCAAGAATTGATATCTCGCCATTGCCAAAGTCTTTAAGGTCGTTTTGCGTGCTGAGGCTAAACTGCGGGAATATGCCTATTCTATCGGTAAGCATGCAGTAATACCGCAGGCTTACCGTTAATCCCACGACATCCATATGATAATTATTGACAGTGGTAAAACTTTGGACCCCGGCTGTATTTGAGGTAAAAGCATTAGTTTCGGTTCCCGATGAGCGCGAATAATCCGGCTGGATACCTATTGCCCATTTTTTTGACAGAAAATAACCAAATTCCGGGCTAAACTGGAAAGTGGTGAGTTTGTTGACTGTGTAAAGAGTAGTACCCGTATTAAAGGTGTACAACGTAGTGGTCCCCGGCCCGCCATCGTAGTTATAGTACAAGCTGCCCCCAATGTAATGGCTTCCCTTGTCAACCTGCGCTGAGGCCGAATTGATAACTATCATGATAAAAAATGATGAGAAAAGTAAGCGTATTTTCATATGAATTAAATTTTGGCGTAATATAGGTATAAGTCGGGAAGTCTGTATAAGTCGGGAAGTCCGAAAGTCCGCGTAAGTCCGAAAGTAAAAAAATATTTCCCTGGATTTTCCTGACTTTCGGACTTCCCGACTTAAGCGGACTTTCGGACTCATCGTTACTTTCGGACTTCCCGACATAAAAAGTATCTTTGCGGAATGGGTGTGAACTTCGAAGACTTTAAATTTAACCGGCAAATTTTGAATGCCATTGCAGATGCTGGTTATACAGAAGCTACCCCTGTACAACAAAAAGCCATTCCGCCTATATTAAACGGCCAGGATGTAATGGGCATTGCCCAAACCGGTACGGGGAAAACTGCAGCCTACATGTTGCCAATCATTATGCGGTTAAAATATGCCCAAGGCGACCATCCCCGCGCATTGATCATTGCGCCTACTCGTGAACTCGCCATACAAATAGAAGAAAATGCAAAGGAATTTGCAACTTATACCGACCTGCGGATAGTTGCCTTATATGGAGGTTTGGGGCCTAAAACCCAAATTGAGCAAGTGGCAAAAGGAGTAGATATTATAGTGGCTACCCCGGGCCGTTTTATGGATATTTACCTCGACGGGCACCTTGTTGTAAAACTGTTGCAGGTATTGGTGCTTGACGAGGCCGATAAAATGATGGATATGGGCTTTATGCCGCAAATTAATCGCATTTTAGAGGTGGTGCCGCGCAAACGCCAGAATTTGCTTTTTTCGGCAACCATGTCCGACAAGATACACCAGCTGGCGGGTAACTTTTTAGAATCCCCGACAGTGATCGAGGTTACGCCACAAGCTACCCCCGCCCAAACTGTAAACCAGAGGTTGTACTATGTACCGAATATTAAAACCAAGATCAACCTTTTAAAAATATTGCTGGCCGAGCCTGATGACATCAAGAAATTGATGATATTCTGCAAAACACGTGTCACTGCCGAGGATGTCTATAAGTTTTTGATACGAAAATTCGGCGACAAGCAGGTAAAAGTATTGCATGCCAATAAAGGCCAGAATACCCGCATAAATTCTATCAACGCATTCAAGAACGATGAAGTGAAAATATTAGTCGCCACTGATGTAGCGTCCCGCGGTATCGATGTTAGTGATGTGAGCCACGTCATCAACTTCGATGTACCCTTTGTGGTTGAGGATTACGTACATCGCATAGGGCGCACGGGCCGCGCTTTGCAATCAGGAGAAGCAATAACTTTTTGTACACCAGCCGAAGAATACTATATCCGTAAAACTGAGAAATTGATCAGGCAAACAATCCCTGTATTCCCATTACCTGAAGCGGTATTTGTGGAAGAAACGCCTTACGAGGAAAGGCAGGCCCAAGCAATGGAGATCGACCTGCAAAAACGTAAAGACGACCCGGATTTTAAAGGCGCTTTCCACGAAAAAAAGACACTCAATCAGCGCAAAAAGTTCGATGCTGCAAAAAGTAAGTCTAATCCAAGCGCAAGATCTGCTAAACCACGGTCGAAGAGAAGTTTTAAGAAAAAACACTGATTTGAGCGAATGCAGAAGATTAAAGCAGAAAGCGCTAAAATTGTATCAAATTTGATTTAATGAAACTCAGAATATCCCCTTTAAATTTTGCCACCGCGTGTTTTCTGATACTTGCAGGTTATGTTTGGATAAATGGCGCCAAAATTACAGGTACCCGGTACGAACACTGGAGCGGTACTATTGCGCTGATATTTTTACTTTTTGCATTTGTAGTGTCATTTCTTGATCTCATGCTCCGGAATTTTTTCCCTAAAACCAAAAGTTTGTGGATTGTAGAGCTAAGCTTTATAACTTTGGCAACTATTATATTTTTACTGGTTAAATAAAAAACATGAAGAAAGCCGAAATAAAACTCACCATAGACCTGGATGACAATAACGTACCAGAAAGCATTACCTGGGAATCGACCGATGCTGAAAACAAAGAAGCCTTGCCCGTAAAATCCATTATGCTGGCCCTTTGGGACCATAATTATAAGAATACCCTGCGTATAGACCTTTGGACCAAAGATATGGCTGTTGACGAAATGAAGCGGTTTTTTTATGAAACCCTGCAAACTATGGGCGATAGTTTTTTGCGTGCCACCGGTGAAACCAATATTGTGGAAGACCTTCGCGATTATTGCGCACACTTTGCCGATAAAATGGAAATAACTCAAAAATAAATATGCGGCTTAGTTCATTCATATCATTTGCGGGCTTTGTTATGCTTATTGCGGCAAGCTATTGCCCTTTATTAAGACCGTTGCACATTGCTAACTGGAATATGTATGATTGTAACAAGCCATATGGTATTGTAGTATTACTTGTAGCCGTGGTTGGTATTATCGGTGTAGTTTTTATGCAGATAAAAATAGCCCGCATGGCAGCCTGGTTGTCGCTCGTACTGGTGATACTGTTTTATTTTCTCGCCTTGTTAAAAATTCATACCTCATTCAGTTTTATACCTTTTCATTCCATCGAACGATTTTTAGACAGGCAAATTAAGTTCAGATGGGGGTGGTGGCTATTATTTGCAGGACCGTTACTTTCTCTAACAGGGGTCTTAAGTCAAAAAAATAAATTTAAAATACCAGCTGAGCAAAAGGCTATTTAAAATAGCATTCCCGGTAATTTCAATATGGAATATTTTTGTGTTAATTGCGACTCGAAAATCAATTTATGAGCGACGCACCTGGTACCTCGATAGAGCCGCAGATAGAAGAACTCATTAGCCTAATAAAAAGAAATCATGGGTTCGATTTTTCCGATTATTCCAGAGCGTCTCTAAGAAGAAGGCTTTCAAGGATAATGATGCTTAAGAAGCTTACGTTTGATGAACTGAATCACGCCCTCGTTGATGAGCCGCATTTTTTCCAGTGGTTTTTAGAAGAAATTACGGTGAATGTTACCGAGATGTTCCGCGATCCCAGTTTTTACAAAGCTTTAAATACGGACGTATTACCCTATTTATCCAACTTTCAGCATATCAGGATTTGGAGCGCAGGTTGTTCATCAGGCGAAGAGGTTTACTCCTTGGCTATTTTACTAAAAGAAGCTGGCTTAAACCACAAGTCATTTATTTATGGTACGGATATTAACAACGAAGTATTGAATGAAGCCCGAAAAGGTACTTATAGCCTCCGGAAAATAAAAAGCTATGTCGAAAATTACCGCCTATCGGGCTTTTCAAGTCTCTTAACTGAGCACTTTATTGTTATGAATGAAGTAGCGAACATCCATAACGAACTAAAGCAAAATACATTATTTTCCGTTCACAATCTGGTATCTGATAACGTTTTCAATGAGTTTCAATTAATAAGCTGCAGAAATGTATTTATTTATTTTGAAGCAAAGCTGCAGGAAAAGATACTTGAACTTTTTTATAACAGCTTAAGCCCATCGGGCATTTTATGCCTGGGTAGTAAAGAAACTATCAGGTTCCATGGTTTTAAGAATAAATTTAAGGTGATCAATCAAAAAGAAAATATATACCAGAAAATTGGGTGAAAGGGTAAAGGCGAAAGGTTAAAGGTTTTCATCCTTATCCTTGTATTCACTATCTTTTTACCTTTCGCCTTTATCCTTTTTACCTTTTACCTCTCATCTTTTACCTCATAAAAAGTATCTTTGTAAAAATGGAACTTCTCCACCAAACCTGGAACCTGTTTAAAAAAGAAGTCCTGCTCGAATGGCGGTCGAAATATGCGTTTAATGGCGTCTTGCTTTATGTGGTCTCAACAGTTTTCATATGTTATATTTCTTTTAGTTTAACTCCCGGTTTCACGGGCAGTAAGGGATACCCAATTGTTTGGAATGTGCTGTTTTGGATCATAATACTGTTTGCATCGGTTAACGCTATTGCCAAAAGCTTTATGCAGGAAAGTAAAAGCCGCTTGCTATATTATTATTCTATTGCGAGTCCGCAGGCTATTATCCTATCAAAAACTATTTACAATATTTTATTAATGTCGCTGCTTAGCATATTGGCTTTATTGGTATACCTGCTATTTTTCACGAATACCATTGGCGATCCGCTATTCTATTTTTTATCGGTACTGTTAGGCAGCATTAGTTTTTCTACTGTTTTTACCATGATATCAGCTATTGCTTCAAAAGCGGGTAACAATGGCACGTTGATGGCTATTTTAAGCTTTCCGGTTATTATACCCGTTATCCTGATTCTTATTCGCCTTAGTAAGAGCGCTATGGATGGGCTGGAACGTAGCTTAAGTTACGGCAATATCGGCGTTCTGTGCCTTATCAATGTCATTGTTATTACTACATCCCTTTTACTTTTCCCTTATTTATGGCGTGACTAATCGGCGAGTGAAGCGAATAGAAATGATGTATTAACTTTTTTACAATCCATATAATGGTTTTTGCCGCTCTGTTAGGAAACCAGAACGTTTTTCATCAATAATTCATAATAAATACTTTTCTTCGCGTTGTAAAAACTGATTTAAAGGTATTTTTGCCAAATGCGCGTCCACAGGCTGATTCTGCTTTTATTTGTTTTCCCTTTTATTACTTATGCGCAAACTGCAACCATTGCCGGTAAAGTAACAACTACAGATTCAGAGTCCGGCTTGGGCAAGGTTAGCGTTTTTTTAAGTAACTCATCCTTTGGCACCGAAACAGCCGAAGACGGTTCCTTTAGGTTAGTGGGTGTGAAGCCTGGCCGGTACAACCTGGTTGCAAGTTCTGTAGGTTTCCAGGATTATAGTCAAACCGTCATGGTGGGGAATGAACCTATCAATTTAACCATTCAGTTAAAGTCTAAAGTAAACGAATTGAGGGGTGTGGTAATCACAACCAGTGCAGATTGGAAGAAGAACTATGAAGCCTTTAAAAATGCTTTTATCGGGACATCCGAGAACGCGAAAAATTGCGTGGTAATTAATCCGCATGTTGTCAACCTGGTCAACCACGGCAGGAAACATGAATTAGAAGGCTGGTCGGATGATTTTCTGATAGTTGAGAACCGATCTTTGGGTTATAGGGTAAAGTTCCTGATTGATAGTTTTTCAAATAATGGGCTTACAGGTATTTTATCATGGGAAGGGAAGGTGGTTTTTCAGGAACTTCCCGGAAGCGAAGAACAGAAAAAATTATGGAAATTAAAGCGACAGGAAACGTATTACGGATCTTCGCGGCACTTTTTCCGATCATTGTATACCAATACATTAACTAAGGAAGGGTTTGTTATTAAAAAATTAACCCGGCAACTCAACCCGGAAAGGCCGCAGGAAGAAATAATATTGCAAAAAATCAAACAGTTTAGGGAGAGTAATAAAAGGGACTCGTTAAGTTACTGGATAGGTAAGGAAAATATGTCGAGATATTTTAAAGAAAATTTGGGGAAAGAGCCTTTGCAGGCCTACCAGATTTTTTCAAACACAAGTAAACCAGGTTTATTTATTTGTGGTTTTACCGATTGCCTTTATGTAATATACACCAAAAGACATGAGGAAACAGATTTTAAAGATGTTTACCGTCCTTTGGATATGGAGAATTTCGAAACAAGTATTCTCACACTATATAAACCTTATGCAATTTTTGATATGAATGGTGTTGTATTTGATGGGGCGCCGCTCAATGAAGGCACATGGTCAAAAGCCAAACTTGCAGAATTGCTCCCTTACGACTATTCGCCGGGAGATGATAAATGATTAACAATATCTATTTTAATCCTTCGAAATTCGGAGTTGGACATTCAGTGTTCGATATTAAAGCCTTTTCCCTTTTCCCTTTCACCTTTTTCCTTTTTCCTTTCAACTCAAGAACGTACCTTTACAGCACATAATCAATATGAAAGTTATTTATCAAACCTGGTGGAAGGTGTTAGCTGTTTTGCTGGTTCTTTCTACGCTAACCACCGGCCTGCTTTTTCGGGTTCCTGTACTGCCTATCCTCCACGAAACTATACGGAATTTATATTTTCATGTTCCTATGTGGATAGGAATGCTTTCAGTATTTATAATATCTGTTTTCTACAGCGTAAAATACTTAAATACAGGTAAAGAAGAATATGATCTGGCTGCAGTTGAGTGTGTAAATACGGGTCTTTTTTTTTATTCATTAGGTTTAATAACCGGAATGTTGTGGGCCAAATTTACCTGGGGCGAGTTTTGGAGCGGCGATCCTAAGCAAAATAGTGCAGCGATTGCCTTTCTATTGTATTGTGCCTATCTTGTACTGCGTAACTCTATCGATGAAGAGCAAAAACGCGCAAAAATATCAGCCATCTACAATATTTTTGCTTTCCCGATTATGGTAGTGTTAATATTTGTTTTGCCGCGGATGACTGATTCACTGCATCCCGGAAGTGGCGGCAACCCTGCTTTCGGCAAATATGACCTGGACAATGGAATGAAAATAGCTTTTTACCCTGCCATGCTGGGATGGAGTTTAATGGCCGTGTGGATAGCAACCATTCGCTACCGTATCCGTTTAATTGAATATAAGAAAAACTCGATAAATTAATGAAGAAACTACTGGTTCTGATGGTATTTATTTTAAGCTGCGTAAATGTTTTTGCACAAAAATCTGCGCAAACAGATATGGCGGACGCGATGCGCAGTTCGGGGAAAATTTACGTTGTAATAGCAACTATATCCATCATTTTTGTCGGCCTGGCTATTTTCCTGTTCTCAATTGATCGACGCTTAAAAAAAATCGAAAAAGAAAATTAGTTCAAAAAATATATCTATGATGTTTAAACGTTGATTTATATGAAATATGAATGGTGTATCTAAAACACTATTAAGATTAAATTTGCAACAATGGTAAAATTTGTACCAAATTTGTGCACTTTTTTAACAATTCAATATTTATTCAATACAAAATTATGACTAACGATATTTTGCTTGCCGATGTGGACACCCACTTTTTTGGCGATGTCTGCAAGAATTTTGACTATGCAGCGCAATTTACAAAGCACGATACTGGTTTACTGGACCAGATAAAATCGTGTAACAGCGTTTACCGTTTCCGCTTCCCAATTCGTAAAGGCAACGGTTTTGAAGTGATAGATGCCTGGCGTGTAGAGCACTCCCAGCACCAGTCGCCAACTAAGGGCGGTATCCGCTATAGCGAAATGGTTAATGAGGACGAAGTAATGGCGCTTGCGGCTCTTATGACTTATAAGTGCGCCATTGTAAATGTTCCCTTTGGAGGGGCTAAAGGCGGTATCAAGATCAACCCTAAAAACTATACCGTACAGGAACTGGAAAACATCACCCGCCGTTACACGGTTGAATTGATCAAGAAAAATTTTATCGGCCCAAGTATTGACGTACCAGCACCTGATTATGGAACAGGCGAACGTGAAATGAGCTGGATAGCAGATACTTATGCTACCATGAACCCGGGTCAACTGGATGCCATGGGTGCCGTAACTGGTAAGCCGATTGCCCTGCACGGTATCGCCGGTCGCCGCGAAGCAACAGGTAGGGGAGTTGCGATTGCCATCCGCGAATGTGTAAGCGTAGGCGAGGATATGAAGAAAATAGGCCTTTTACCCGGAATATCGGGCAAAAGGGTAATCATACAGGGACTGGGCAACGTAGGTTATCATTCAGGTAAGTTCCTTGCAGAATTTGGCGCAGTCATCGTCGGCTTATGTGAGTACGAGGGCGCTATCTACAATGCAGACGGGCTTGATGTTGAAGCCGTATTTCAGCATCGTAAAATAACCGGATCAATATTGGGCTATCCCGGCGCAAAACAAGAGTTTAAAAACTCGATGGAAGGCTTGGAGCAGCCCTGCGATATATTAGTGCCGGCGGCGTTGGAAAACCAGATCACCGAATATAATATTGGGAATATCAAAGCAAAGATTATTGCTGAAGGCGCTAACGGACCAACATCACCCGAGGCCGAAATCATTTTTTCTCAAAATGGTGGAATCATTATCCCGGATATGTATGCAAACGCCGGCGGTGTAACAGTTTCTTATTTTGAGTGGTTAAAGAACTTGTCGCACGTAGCCTTCGGCCGCATGAACAGGCGTTTTGAAGAAACAGCCAATACTAACCTGGTAAATATGGTTGAGGGCATTACCGGTGTAGCCCTGAGCCCGTTGCAGCGTTCAACAATTGTTAAAGGCGCGTCCGAACTGGAACTGGTAAATTCAGGTTTGGAAGATACCATGATCCGTTCTTACCACGAGATCAGGGAAACCTTTAAAAATACCGAAAAGATCGATACACTGCGCACCGCGGCTTTTGTGGGCGCTATCAATAAAATCGCAGTATCCTACCAAACTTTGGGTGTTTGGCCATGATATTTTGATTTCGGAATTCGGATTTTCGATTTCGAAATTATTTTTAAAGCTGGTATACAATATGTATGCCGGCTTTTTGTTTTTTAACCAAATCCGAAATCGAAAATCCGAATTCCTAAATAAGAATGGTTCTAAATAATATTAATCCCTTGTTATAAACATTATTAGCTGTATGTTTTGTATTTTTGTAATTCGATGTAAAGGAGTTAAAACCGCAGATGAAGAAGAGTTCGATTTTTGGTTTGATCACAATAGCGATAGCTATTGCTGTAATTATTAGTACTTATTCCAATTCAAGTACTTACGGTTCATTTAATGAAGCGAAGAATACCAATGGCGAATTGCACATTATAGGCCACCTGGATAAAAAGAAGGAACTGTTTTATGATGCGGCAAAAGATGCTAACTACTTTTCGTTCTTCATGAAGGATAAAAAGGGGGAGGAATGTAAAGTGATTTTCACAGGTACTAAACCACAG
>JANYAB010000260.1 GCA_025355225.1 Bacteroidota bacterium | reverse complement strand
CGAGCCTTCAAAATTCACTTCAGCCTGCTCTTCCATCTGAACTTTTAATTCAGACTCAACAGCGCCTTTTACAAATTCTTTCAATATAGCCTCAATATCTTCCCAATCACTGCCTTCGGTTTTGGTTACCGTAACAAAATTACTGGCGAAGAAAACACCGTTCACAAATGAAAATTTATAGAGTTCCTTTGCAAAAGGAGACTTCTCAGCGCTTTCCTTCGTAGCATAATCAACACTGCCATTTATCAGCAACTTGTTCACAATGAACTTCATGGTTGCCGGGTTAGGTGTCGATTCAGTATATACGTTGATATTCATCTTTATTTTTAATTAATCTTAACAAAGTTAGGTAGCTTTTTGATTTGTTGCACTATTCAAAATTGTTATGACCTGTACATGACGTATTAATGTGCAGATTATAGATCTGCAAATGCGCAGATTTAAGAAGGGAAAACCATTTAAATATTTGAAATCTGAACATCAAATGCCAATGTAAGTCGACGGTGTTATCTTTTTAATTTCCTGCTTAACGGTATCATTTACCTGTAGAGTTTCCACAAATTCAGCAATAGTTTCCGCATTGATCTGGCTGTTAGTCCTGGTTAATTCCTTCAACGCCTCATAAGGATTAGGATAGCCTTCGCGGCGCAGTATTGTTTGTATGGCTTCCGCAACAACGGCCCAGTTGGCCTCCAGGTGCGCGCTGATCACCGGTTCGTTCAGCAATAATTTATTTAACCCTTTTATGGTCGATTGTATAGCTATCAGGGTATGTGCAACCGGTACCCCGATATTTCTTAATACTGTTGAATCTGTCAGATCGCGCTGTAAACGGGATACGGGCAACTTGGCCGCCAGGTGCTCAAATAGGGCATTGGCGATACCCAGGTTGCCTTCCGAATTTTCAAAGTCTATTGGATTTACCTTATGCGGCATGGCAGATGAGCCTATTTCACCCTCCCTGATCTTTTGTTTAAAATAGTTCATGGAAATATAGGCCCACATATCTCTGTCCAGATCGGTAATGATCGTATTGATCCGTTTTAAGGCATCACATTGGGCAGCAAAATTATCATAATGCTCTATCTGTGTGGTGAATTGCGAGCGGCTTAAGCCCAATGTTTTGTTGACAAACTGATCGCTGAATTTTTTCCAGTCAATATTTGGGTATGCTATATTGTGTGCATTAAAATTGCCTGTGGCCCCGCCAAATTTCGCCGAATAGGGGATTTGTTTTAAAAGGTTTAACTGGTTTTCAATACGTTCGACAAAAACCTGTATTTCTTTGCCCAACCGGGTTGGCGATGCCGCCTGGCCGTGTGTATGGGCAAGCATGGGCAGTTGATCCCACTCCGCAGCATATTTTTTTAAGAGAGCGATCAGCTCATTAATAGCGGGTAGGTAGGCCTCGTCCATCGCCAGTTTAAAAGTATATGGAATGGCGGTATTGTTGATGTCCTGCGAGGTTAAGCCAAAGTGAATGAACTCCTTATACTTTTCCAGGCCTAACTCATCGAATTGTTTTTTGATAAAATACTCCACCGCTTTTACATCGTGATTGGTTATTTTTTCGATCTCTTTTATGCTTTCCGCATCTTCTTCTGTAAAATTTTGATAAATGGCGCGTAACTTTTCTGATACTTTTTTATCAAAATCAAGAAGCTGGGGAAGCGGATGTCCATACAAAGCGATAAAGTATTCAATTTCAACAAATACCCTGTATTTGATCAGTGCGTACTCTGAAAAGTAATTAGCCAGCCCGGATGTTGTTTTTCGGTACCGGCCATCAATGGGTGATATTGCTGAAAGCGGCGTAAGTGTCATGTAGTGTTATGTTTTTGCAAAGGTAACAATTCATGGGCAGTTCTTGAGGACAATGGTAGCAGTTAAAGTAGCAGTAGTAGTCTTAATATTCGAGAATTCACATCTGCACATTTAAGACCTGCACATCAGAATTGTCAGAGAAAGGTAAATTACAATGGAAACTTTGAAATCGTAAAATGTTTCCGTAGTTTTGACTCGGAAAGTCAATGAGTCAAACAGAAAGAATAATATTAGGGGGCGAAGAGCTTTTTTTAAAGGCAGGCATCAAAAGTGTAACCATGGATGATATTGCCAAACATCTGGGCATGTCGAAAAAAACCATTTACCAGTTTTTTAAGGACAAAAACGAACTCGTTATAGCCCTGGTGAAAAAGAAATTGCAGGATGATGAGGATCAAATGTGCGCCATCATCAGTCAATCGGGTAATGTGATCGAGGAGATGATCAATATGATGAAATGTTCGGAAGAAATATTTTCAAGAATTAACCCTATTGTGGTCCACGATATGCAAAAATATCACCCCGACGCCTGGAAGCAGTTCCAGAACTTTAAGTCGGATGTGCTTGTCCACACACTGGAGGAGCTTTTAACAAAGGGCATTAAGCAAGGCTACATCAGGCCTGAAATTGATGTGAAGGTTATCGCCATGATGCGTGTGGCACAAGTGGAAATGGGATTTAATACATCTGTATTCCCGATAGCTGAGTTTAATACATGGAAGGTGCAGCAGCAGTTTATGGAGCATTTTAACTACGGCATTTGTACGCTTAAAGGATATAAATTATTAAATCAGTATAAAAACATAAATGAAGAGGTTAATTAATTAACACTATTGACATAGGGTTGTCACACTTGTTTTAAATTTTTGTAAAGCCGAAATAATTTGATGCATACATTCAAAACCACTCACAATAGAATATATAATATGAAGAATAAATTTTTAATACTGTTAATCCTGGGAAGTATAGCTTTAAACAGCTATGCACAGCAGTCAGCACCACCTGCAACCCAGCCTTATAATTTTACTATTCAGGATTGCATCAATTACGCTTATGAACACCAGGACTCGGTTATAAATGCCAGACTGGATGTGAAAAGCGCCGAATATAATGTAAAAGAAACTATAGGCCGGGGATTGCCGCAAGTGAGCGGTATAGCTGGTTTCCAGGATTATTTAAAGATACCGACAACCTTATTACCGGGTGAATTTTTTGGTCAGCCGGCCGGCACTTTTATACCGGTAAAATTTGGTGTCAAATATCAGTCGAACCTGGGGGTTAATGCCAGCCAGATCATTTTTGATCCCGATTATTTGGTGGGTTTGCAGGCACGTACAACTTATAAGCAACTTTATGAACGCAGCTACACCAGGTCTAAAATAGAAACGAATGCCAACGTAACCAAGGCATACTACCAGGTTTTAGTCAGCAATGAACAAATACGCTTGTTAGATGCCAACCTGAAGCAGTTGAAACAACAGTTGGACGAAACCACAGCACAGAACAAACAGGGGATGGCCGAAAAAATAGATGTTGACCGGTTGACTGTTCAGTATAATAATTTAGTAACAAGCCGCGAAAACACATTAAGATTGTTGGGGCTAAATTACCAGTTATTAAAGTTTCAGATGGGGATGCCTATTGACAATGAACTTCTGCTAAAAGACAAACTGGAAGATATTAAGCTGGACGAGGGTGTGGCCGACATAGGTGCCGACACTACATTTTATAAAAGCCGTATTGAATATGGTTTGTTTGAAACCCAGAAAACATTGTTAGGATATGATGTAAAAAGAAAAAAAGGGCAATTTTTGCCAAAATTGACAGCCAACGCAAATTATACCTCTTCTTACCAAAACAATGGGTTTGGTAATTTGTATAGTATGAACTTCCCTTCAAGCTATATTGGCCTCACTTTAAACGTTCCGATCTTTACGGGCTTTCAGCATAGTTACCAGTTAAAGCAGTCGCAAATCAACGTTCAGAAGGCGGAGAATAATTTGATCGCACTGAAAAATGCATTAAATCTCCAGGCCAGCCAGGCGAAGATAACTTATATCAATGGCATGCAAAGCCTAAACAGCCAAAAGCAAAATCAACAATTAGCCCAGGAGGTTTTACGGGTATCAAAGATAAAATATCAGCAAGGCGTGGGCTCGAGTATAGAAGTTACGCAAGCTCAGACTGCTCTTGATGATGCGGACAATAAATACATACAAGGTTTATACGATGCCCTTGTAAGCAAAGTGGATCTTGATAAAGCATACGGACGAATTAAATAAAAAACCAAACCAAACACAACAATATATACAGATATGAAAAAGTTATTATATATACCAGCGATACTATTATTGGCGGCTTGCAGCAAACCGACAGGAAAAGAAGCTAAAAAAGCCGAATTAGCCAATCTGAAAAAACAACAATCTGAACTGAACGCTAAAATAACCAAGCTGCAGACTGAGTTAGGATCGCAGGATTCAGTGAAATCAACTGATGTAGCAGTTATGGAAGTGAAACAAGTGCCGTTTACCAATTATATCAACCTGCAGGGAAAGATAGACGCCAAGGATAATGTATTGGCCTATCCGCAGGCAACAGCAGTAATTACTGCGATTTACGTAAAGGCTGGCGACCATGTAAGCAAGGGCCAGACGCTGGTTCAGCTGGATAATAGTGTGTTGCGCGAGAATATTGCCAAGGCCGAAACCCAGTCAATCCTGATGAAAACACTTTTTGATCGCCAGAAAAACCTTTGGGATCAAAAGATAGGAACTGAAGTTCAATATCTGCAGGCACAGACCAACTTCCAGTCGGCACAAAAAGAGGTAGGGTCGTTAAAGGAGCAGTCTGCAACTTACCGCATTACATCGCCTATAACTGGCACAATAGATCAGATGGACCTTAAACTTGGCCAGGCCGCTTCGCCTGCCACAACATCTATCAGGATTGTAAATACTGATTATCTGAAAGTTAAGGCCGATGTGCCTGAATCTTACTCGGCTAACGTGAAGCAGGGGGATAATGTTAAAGTTATCGTGCCGGATGCTAATGACTCGCTCATAGCTAAGGTTACTTTCGCCGGTAGAGTTATTGATCCCTCATCGCGCAGTTTCCCTATCGAGATACAACTGCCCGGACGCAAGACAATGCGCCCCAATATGACCGTAGTATTACGGGTTGCTGATTATTCAAAATCCAATGCACTGGTTGTTCCGGTTAATGCAATACAAAAATCAGAGAATGGAGATTTTGTGTTTGTTAACGAAAACAATGTCGCCAAAAAGAAGCTTGTAAAAGAGGGTGCATCGTATGGCGGCAAGGCTGAGATAAAATCAGGACTAACCGTGGGCGACAAATTAATAACAGACGGCGCCAGCGAGGTAGAAGATGGCGATAAAGTAAGGGTTTTACAATCTGGTAATTGATCACAATAAATAGAATTTGATATGAAGGACCTGGAAAAAGAATTTAAGCCCTCAAGTTGGGCCATTGAAAACAAGACAGCAGTATACGTGATCGTATTCCTGATAGTGGTATTGGGGCTGCTGAGCTATTTCAGACTGCCAAAGGAAAATTTCCCTGACATAGCACAGTCAAAAGTATTTGTAAGCACACAGTATATCGGCCAATCGCCGCAGAACATTGAAGTGCTTGTGACCCGGCAGATTGAGAAACAGTTGAAATCCCTGAAAGGATTAAAGAAAGTTACTTCGAAAACCCAACAGAATATATCGATAATTACGGCGGAATTTAACGCCAACATTGACATTAAAGATGCAAAGCGGGATGTAAAGGAAGCTGTGGATAAGGCGAAACAGGATCTGCCGCAGGGTGATAACAATTTGCTGGAATCCCAGATATCCGATATTAATGTTGCCGACATACCGATCCTGTATGTTAATATATCCGGTAATTACGACCTGAAAAAGCTGAAAGAATATGCCGATAACCTGAAGGATGATATCGAAGCCATGAAGGAGATATCAAAGGTAGATGAGGTAGGCGCCCTGAAACCAAACATCCAGATTAATGTCGACATGAATAAAATGACGGCTGCGCAGATCGGTTATGGCGATATTATACAAGCTATTGGAAATGAAAATATTATATCCTCGGCTGGTAATGTAATTATTGATGGCAAACAGCGGGCGATTGATATCAAAGAAGATTTCAAAAACGCTGATGAAGTTGCCGCTATGGTGATCAGAAACCCCCAGGGTAAAGCTGTTTATCTGCGGGACATAGCAAATGTTAAAGATGGGTTTAAGGATCAGGAAAGCTATGCACGTTTAAAAACCAATGATGATCCTAACTTTAAAAACGTAATTACTTTAAATATTAGTAAAAGAACAGGGGAAAACTTAATCGAGGCATCGGACAAGATCACCGATCTGATCAAGCTAAAACAAAAAACGGTATTTCCTAAAGGTTTAAATATTACGGTTACAGGTGATCAGTCAGATAAAACGCGCTCAACGTTAAATGATCTCATCAATACCATTGTTATCGGCTTCATATTGGTAACTATCATACTGATGTTTTTTATGGGTAGTACTAACGCAATATTTGTGGCGCTTTCGGTTCCGCTGTCTTGCTTTATCGCCTTCCTGATAATGCCGGCTATCGGGTTTACACTCAATATGATCGTGCTTTTCTCCTTCCTGCTCGCATTGGGTATAGTGGTGGATGATGCCATTGT
>JANYAB010000216.1 GCA_025355225.1 Bacteroidota bacterium | reverse complement strand
GAAATGAAATTTTAAAACCTTTAGCCGATCCAGAAAAGGAATGGGATATTATTGTAGTTGGCGGCGGGGCAACTGGGTTGGGCACCGCTTTGGATGCAGCAGCACGGGGTTACCAAACTTTGTTACTGGAGCAGGCCGATTTCGCAAAGGGCACCTCAAGCCGTAGCACAAAACTGGTACATGGCGGAGTTCGCTACCTGGCACAGGGTAATATTGCTTTGGTACGCGAGGCTTTATACGAGCGGGGGCTTTTATTGAAGAATGCCCCTCACCTGGTGAAAAATCTGCCTTTTATTATCCCCAACTACCATTGGTGGGAACGCATTTACTACATGGCGGGGCTGGCAATATATGATATTTTAGCAGGCAAATTAAGTTTTGGCAGGACGAGTCACGTCAGGAAAAATGAACTGCTTACCCGGCTTCCTGGTATCAATCCCAAAAGCTTATACGGTGGTGTTGTTTACTGCGACGGTCAGTTTGACGATTCAAGACTGGCAGTGAACCTGGCCCAAACTTGTTTGGAACAAGGGGCCACTGTGCTTAATTATTTTCGCGTTACAGGGCTGGACAAAAATGATCAACATAAAATAACCGGTGTTGCGGCGACTGATGTGGAAACAGGGATCAGTTATCATCTCAAATCTAAAGTGGTTATTAATGCAACGGGTGTATTTGTTGATGATCTGCTGCAGATGGATAAGCCCGGTAAAAAACCAATGGTAAAGCCCAGTCAGGGGGTTCACTTGGTGATCGACCGATCTTTTATGCCCGCTAATGATGCACTGATGATCCCTAAGACCGAAGACGGCCGGGTGCTTTTTGTAGTGCCCTGGCACGATAAATTAGTGGTAGGCACTACCGATACGCCAATTGATTCGCACAGCCTTGAACCTGTTGCACTGGAAGCGGAGATCGATTTTATATTGAATACTGCAGCTAAATATTTAATCAAAATTCCAACCCGCAAGGATGTATTGAGCGTATTTGCCGGATTGCGCCCTTTGGCCGCCCCGCAGGATGATTCATCAAAAACAAAGGAAATATCCCGGGGCCACAAGCTCGTCGTGTCCGAATCGGGCCTGGTTACCATAATAGGCGGAAAATGGACAACCTATCGGAAAATGGGAGAAGATACAGTTGACAAAGCAATACAGACCGGCAAATTAAAACCACGAAATTGTACCACAAAAGACTTACCTATCCATGGAAGCATTCATGGGCTTGATTGGGAAGATCATTTGTATGTTTATGGCAGCGACCGCGATAAGGTTTTAGCTCTTGCAAACGAAAACCCGGAATGGACTAAGAAGCTTCATCCCCAATATAATTATTTACGGGCCGAAGTAATTTGGGCGGCAAGGCACGAAATGGCCCGAACGATAGAAGATGTGCTGGCGCGACGGGTAAGACTGTTGTTTTTAGATGCAAAGGCAGCAATGGAAACCGCTCCGCTTGTCGCCAAATTAATGGCTGCTGAATTGGGAAAAGATGCCCAATGGCGCAACGAACAAGTTACTGCATTTAATAGCCTGGCAAAAGCATATTTATTGCAAGCATAAATGTTCTGCGTTTGAAAATATAATGTAGATTTATACCACCAATTATTTATTATAAAGCCTAAAATGGAAGAATATATCCTGGCCCTTGACCAGGGCACAACCAGCTCGCGGGCTATTGTGTTCGATCATAAGGGGCAGATCAGATCAGTTGCCCAGAAAGAATTTACGCAGATTTTCCCCCAGCCGGGATGGGTAGAACACGACCCAAATGAGATATGGTCGACACAGGCCGGTGTTGCTGCTGAAGCAACGGTTAAAATGGGTATCAATGGCACAAACATTAAAGCAATAGGGATCACCAATCAACGGGAAACCACAATAGTATGGGACAGGGTCACCGGCGAGCCTGTTTATAATGCCATTGTTTGGCAGGACAGAAGAACGGCGGCTTTTTGCGACCAATTGAAAAATGACGGTCGCCAGGATTTGATCCGGTCAAAAACTGGTCTGGTGATCGATGCTTATTTTTCAGCCTCCAAGATCAGATGGATATTGGATAATGTGCCGGGGGCTCGTGGTAAAGCCGAAGCAGGAGAACTGGCTTTTGGTACGGTGGATAGTTGGCTGGTATGGAAATTTACACGCGGACGCGTCCATGCGACAGACGTTACTAACGCAAGCCGTACGATGCTGTTCAATATACGGACGCTGGAGTGGGATAAGGAACTGTTAACGATATTTAATATTCCGGCAAGCATGCTCCCCGAAGTGAAACAAAGCAGCGAAATTTACGGAGAAACGGCTACCACGATTTTTGCCTCAAAAATCCCAATCGCGGGTATTGCTGGCGATCAGCATGCTGCGCTTTTTGGTCAGATGTGCATAGGTAATGCCATGGTTAAAAATACGTATGGCACCGGTTGCTTTATGCTGATGAATATTGGCAACGAATTTATCGAATCAAAAAACAACCTGTTAACCACTATTGCCTGGAAAATTGACGGCAAAACCCAGTACGCATTTGAAGGGAGTATATTCATAGGTGGAGCGGTAGTGCAGTGGCTTCGTGATGGTTTGGGTGTTATCAAGACCTCAGCAGATGTTGAGCAACTTGCTTTAAGTGTCCCAGATACAGGCGGGGTATATTTTGTGCCGGCTTTTGCCGGTCTGGGCGCACCTTATTGGGATGCCGAAGCAAGGGGGACAATAGTAGGACTTACCCGTGGTTCAACCGCAGGACATATCGCCCGGGCCTCACTTCAATCCATAGCCTATCAAACGATGGATGTGCTGAAAGCGATGGAAGCAGATGCCGGTATGCCTATAAAGGAATTAAGGGTTGACGGTGGCGCCACGGCAAATAACCTGCTGATGCAGTTCCAGGCCAATTTGCTTAATTGCAAAGTAATAAGGCCAAATGTGGTGGAAACTACTGCCTTGGGCGCTGCGTATCTTGCCGGACTGGCAGTCGGCTATTGGAAAAATCAGGAAGAGATACAACAATTGTGGCAGGCCGAAAGGGAATTTATCCCTGTGGCCGCTTCGCTCGAAGTAACGGATGGTATCAAAGGCTGGAAAAGGGCAATCCGTGCCGCACAGGCATGGAGTGCAGATGAGATTTAAGAAACAAGAATTAAGAACCAGGAAGAAAGATCAAAGAGTCAAAATCAATTTTAAGATAATATTCATCTTGATTCTTGTATCTTGACTCCCGAATCTAACAAATAAACCTTTTACGATGTCTCCATTTATTGCTGAACTGATCGGAACCATGTTGCTTGTACTTTTAGGCGATGGTGTAGTTGCCAATGTTTTATTAAATGACACCAAGGGAAACAATAGTGGCTGGATTGTGGTCACCACCGGATGGGGCCTGGCAGTTTTTGTAGGAATTACTGTCGCCGGCCCATATAGCGGGGCGCATTTAAATCCTGCTGTCACAATCGGGCTGGCTATTGCGGGTAAGTTTGCCTGGGCGAATGTATTGCCTTATATATTGGCCCAAATGCTTGGCGCGTTCGCTGGAGCCTTTTTAGTATGGCTAATGTACTATGATCATTTTCAGCGCACAAATAACCCTTCCTCTGTTTTGGCAGTTTTTTGTACCGGCCCGGCTGTGCGTAATTATCGCTCAAATATTGCCAGCGAAGTTATCGGGGCATTTGTGCTTGTTTTTACCGTGTTTTACGTAACAGGGGCCGAAATAACAAATTCAAAAATCCCAATTGGGTTGGGCTCGGTTGGAGCGTTACCAGTAGCTTTTTTGGTTTGGGCGATTGGCCTTTCGTTAGGTGGAACTACCGGCTATGCCATCAATCCCGCCCGCGATTTGGGGCCCCGGATTATGCATGCCGTTTTGCCGATAAAAAGCAAAGGAAGCAGCGACTGGGCGTACGCGTGGATTCCAATAGCCGGTCCGATAATAGGCGCTGCAATTGCGGCTTTAATTTATTTGCAATTACGATAGGAAAAATCTGAACTTG
>JANYAB010000179.1 GCA_025355225.1 Bacteroidota bacterium | reverse complement strand
TGAGGTAGTAGATAACGGCGCATGTGCCGTAGTATTTGCCCTGCTGGTGCTTGACCCGGAAGTACCAATAATGAAGGCGTACGCACAAAACAGTGAAAACAAAACCGAAATAAAGTATCAAAAGCTGAATATTACTCAAATAATAATTTACAAAAAGTCTGACAAAAACTTAATGATGTTCTTTTGAATAAATTATACCCAAAACTCCATGAGGTATAAATTTACAGCTATTAAACCAACGAGTTTTACCATTGTCATAGTTATATAATATGATAAAAAATATATAAATTATAATGTCATGAAGAAAATATCATACCTGGTGGCGGCGCTTGCTACAGCATTATCAAGTTGTTCGCCAATTATATACACAACGACAAATCAGCCGGATCAGCAACCTGGTTATACCAACCAGCAACCGGGATACAACAACACCAATTATGATAATTCGCCGCAAACCGATCAGGTGTTTTATGACGAGCTAAGTCCTTATGGCACCTGGATTGATTACCCTGACTATGGCTATGTTTGGATGCCGAACGCCGGTGATGATTTCCGGCCGTACGCTACCAATGGCTATTGGGTTTATAGCGACTACGGATGGACCTGGTTCTCAAATTACAGTTGGGGATGGGCGCCATTTCACTATGGCCGATGGTTTTATGATGATAGTTATGGCTGGCTCTGGGTACCAGGACGCGAATGGGCGCCTGCATGGGTAACCTGGGGTGATGCCGGCGACTATTATTGTTGGGCTCCAATAGCGCCAGGTGTGGATATAAGGGATGAAGGCCGCGGTGGATGGGCACCATCTCCCAATAGCTGGAATATTGTTCCCCGAAGACATATCACACAATTAAATGTAAATGATTATATGGTGAGGACAAATTCCCCGGTATTTGCCAACGTAAGGAGCCGGGTGACGATCATCAATAACACAACTAACAATACAACCTATAACCAGGTAAACAACCATCCCAATATCTATAACCGGGGACCGGGGGTGACTGAAATAGAGAACGTCACCAACACGAGGGTACAACAGGTAAAGATCAATGATAATAAAAGGCCCGGTGCTCAATTATTATCTAACCATCAGCTCCTGGTTTACAGGCCGGTTATAAAGCAAAATATACCACAGGGAAATACCGCGCCTGCTCCCCGAAAAATAGAAACATTCAGGCCTGCAATTGATCCTAACAGACAGCCCCCAAATACAAAACCCGACATAAATCAACGATCGAATGATCAGCCGCAAAACAAGCCCAATAGGCGGCCCGATTTCAACCCACGAGCACCGCAGAATACGATCCCAGAGACAAATAATCAGCCGCAAAATCAGCGAAATCGCCAGCCTGTCGTTGATCAAAGCCCTGCGCAAAATCCGATTCCAAGGCCGAACAACCAGCCTGAAAACCAGCAGAATCGTCACCCTGTTGTTGACCAAAGCCCTGCGCAAAATCCTATTCCAAGGACAAATAATCAACCTCAAAACCAACAAAATCGTCAACCTGTCGTTGACCAAAGCCCTGCGCAAAATCCTATTCCAAGGACAAATAATCGACCTCAGGACCAGCAAAATCGTCGACCTGATATTAACCAAAGTCCTGCGCAAAATCCGAGTCCAGGGACAAATAATCAACCTCAAAATCAGGAAAATCGACGACTTGACCCAAACGCGGTACCGAATCAAAATCCGAGACCAAATAATCCGCCGCAAAACCAACAGAATTTACCCCCTGAGGGTAATCGAAACCCCGGTCAGAATCCAGGCCAACGGCCGACTAATCAACCTCAACGTCAAAACGTTAAAGGCATTGTAAGTCCGAAAAATGGGGACCAACAGAATGCAAAAAGGAAAGCCGATTCGTTAAGAAAACTCCAATAATTGATTAATACTTTATTAAATCGATTAAACTAAAAGAGCACCCCGTTATGACTGGGGTGCTCTTTTGATAAGTTTATATTGCGCGCTTATACTCTATCGTAGTCGCCACGCCAGTTTTTAATTGATTTTTTAATGTCATTCGGGGATAGGTTCTCAGCAATCGCTCTGTTAATCAATTGTACAAATTCATCATCAGGTGCAAAACGCAATGCTATGATTTGCCCGGCAGACAACCGGGTATCTAAAGGTTTGCCGGTTAAGATGTAATGCCTTAAACCTTCTTCGACCCTTATAGCCCTATCCTGGGCCTTTACTGGAAACTGCCGTAAGTACCAGGACGAAAACAGACCGCAAACAAACAATAAAACAATAAGTAAAGAACTGACAAAGCCTCCGGAATTAGGCGGGTGCCTCACTGCATTCACAATTGAAATTACTATGCCGATAAGGAGCATTGAGTTTAATAAAATATGATACCCCATTACATAACGGCGGTGATTGGTAAAATTTTGATCGGTCATTTGATTTAGTTTTTTAGCCAAGGTACTATTTTTTGGGTTATCAATTATTATTCTAAAATGACAATTGCAGCCACTACAACACGAACATTTTTTTTAAGACGTTGTTAAATTTAATAACCAAACAGAAAATAAAATGTCAAATACAGCAACATTATTCGAGAGATCATTTAGAATAGGCGAAGACTTAACCGTTAACCGCCTGGGATACGGTGCGATGCGGATTACCGGCAAAGGTATTTGGGGCCCGCCAGATGATAAAAGGGAAGCCATCCGCGTTTTGCAACGCGCAGTTGAGCTTGGTGTAAATTTTATAGATACGGCCGACAGCTATGGACCTCATGTGTCAGAAGAGTTGATAGCTGAAGCGCTCCATCCCTACCCTGCCGGCCTGGTAATAGCTACAAAAGGGGGATTAATGCGCACCGGCCCAGATCAATGGCCGGTAAATGCTCATCCCGACCATCTGAAACATGCATTGGAAGGCAGCTTAAAACGTTTAAAATTGGAACAAATCGATCTGTATCAATTGCACCGGATAGATCCTAAAGTTCCGGAAGAGCAAACCTTTGAATTTTTGAAAAAGGCCCAGCAGGAAGGAAAGATCAAACATATCGGCTTGTCGGAAATAAGTGTAGATAATATTAAAAAAGCTCAGCGCTACTTTGACGCGGTTTCGGTACAAAATTTGTATAGCGTAGATAACCGGAAATGGGAACCTGTCCTTGAATATTGTACGGAAAACAACATTGCCTTTATCCCATGGTTCCCCTTAAATGCAGGTAATGTGGCCGCACAGGAAAAAATAAAACTGATTGCCCAAAAGCATGGTGCAACTACTCACCAGGTGGCTTTATTCTGGTTATTAAATCATGCAAACAATATTTTATTGATCCCTGGCACCTCGAGCGTAGAACATTTGGAGGAAAATATGAAGGCTCCGGGGCTTGATCTAACGAAGGGAGATATAGAGATATTGGATAGTATAAGTTTGTAGTTTTAAGTTTGCTGTTAACGGCTTGCGCAGTGAAAATTCACATTATAAAGTTTCATTGCAAAACGCTCGCGGTCAACTTTCAATCGTATTATTTGAATCACTAAAAAATAAATATTAATGACAACCTTAACCATCATTTTCCCGTAAAAAAGCGTGTGGTTATTTTAATTCAAGTTTTAAGTATTTAGTTTGATTTTCAAATTTACCCCTGCTCATTTGCAGGGGTTTTTTTAATTAGTTTTAATTTAACTGAAATAATACTTTTTTATTAACGTTAAAGAAAAAAAATATCTTGAATGTTATTAACTCTTTAAACCTTTTTCTTTTGCAACAGTCTTAACACCATTATTAACTAATTCATAAACCCCACTTACTATGAAAACAATCAAATTATCTATTATTTTATTGCTGTTATTAGGCGCTTTTTCGTGTAAAAAAACAGACAACAGCGCTACCAGCAGTGTTAGTACTGATCAGGCTGCAGACATAGCTGCCGGTTCGTTGGCCGCGAATTCTTATGGGCTTACAAGTATATCAGATAATATAGCTTCAAACGCCCAGGTTGTTGCTTCAATAAATACCGGCTCACCTTCAGTTAATTCCGTCGGAACATCAGACCACCAGGCCTGCGGCACTACCAGAGTTGACAGTGCTTCAAATTCAGGTACTAACGGCGCTGTTACCTCCAGCTACTTTTTTAAGTTCTCCCGCACTTTAAGTTGTGACGCAAACAACCAACCTGATAGTTTGGCCAATAATTTAATCTACCACGGTAATTTTGACGGACCTAATTTAACATCATCTAACTCGGGCAGTGCAATATTTACAATATCGAATTTATCACCAACTGCGCTATCTTATTTAATTAATGGTGATTACAAACGCGCGGGCTCGTTTCAATTCAAGACTGGCGATAAACTTTCCGGGCAAAGTAATGTCGATATAGTAGTTACTAATCTTACCTTAAGTAAACCATCAAGGAAAATTTTAAGCGGAAACGCAACAATAGCTGTTACAGGATCCAGTTCAAAAAATGGCGCCTTTACTTATACCGGTACTTTGGTATTTAACGGCGACGGAACAGCCACCTTAACGATAAACGGAGGAGCTGTATATACTGTTGACCTCTCTACAGGAGCAAGGACCAAGCACTAAGGAGAATAATACCAACAATATTTAAACCAGGTAGTTAAAAAGCTGCCTGGTTTTTTATTTGCACTTAAACCGCAGCCACCCTAAACGGTTTTATATCTACTGTTTCCCAAACCTTTTGTGTAATGTATGGTTCACTTTGCTGCCATGCATGCAGTTCTTCTTCGGTTTCAAATTGCAAGACCATAACAGAGCCCATCATTTGACCTTCGTCATTCAAAATAGCGCCACCCAAAACATAATTTCCATTTTCTTTCAATTCTTTTGCGCCATCCAGGTGATGTGGCCTTACATTCATTCGATGTTGCAGTGCATCAGCATAGTCGTAAGCAGTTACCAGGTATTGATTCATTTTATTTTTTATTAATTTTTAATTCATTTCAAATTGTTGAACAACTAAATCGTCTTTGGGTTTAATAACCCCTTGTCATTACTCAAATTTCAAGGTCCCTCGTGCTTTTTTTGTTAAAAACGCACCTCAGGCAAATAAAAAATCAATAATAACTGTAAATTTTACAATATTTGTTTCCACGTTAATTTTAGTTTAAAAAATGAAGAATAATCTATACCGGGAATTTAAAACATTTTTCAATAAAGAAGTCGAAAACTCCTATTTTTCTCCCGGACGGTTAAATCTTATTGGCGAGCATATAGATTATAACGGTGGACTCGTGATGCCCTGCGCAATTACTTTAGGCAGTTATCTTTTAACAGCTCCCAATAATGATGGTATTTTCCGGTTCCGCAGTTTAAACTTCAAGGACACATTGGACATTAAATTGCAGGAGGGATATCAAAAGTCAGGCGAAACCTGGTTTAATTACCCGCTTGGTATTATAGATTACTTTATTAGGGATGGTCATCAGCTGCAAGGACTCGACCTGCTATTTTATGGCGATATCCCGATTGGTTCCGGCCTGTCGTCGTCTGCTTCTATTGAGGTGGTAACTGCCTACGCTTTGAATGATCTATTTGGCTGTGGATATTCAAAACTCGACTTGGTGAAATTATCCAAACAAGTTGAAAATATTTTTATTGGCGTTAATAGCGGCATTATGGATCAATTTGCAGTGGCCTTTGGCGAAAAGGATAAGGCGCTTATGCTGAATTGCGACACACTTGAATATAAGGCAGTTGATAGCAACCTGGGCGAACATGTGCTGGCTATAATAAATACCAATAAACCCCGAAAGCTGGCCGAATCAAAGTATAATGAGCGCGTGCTGGAATGCCAGGCCGCTCTTAAAGCATTACAGCAGGAATTGCCTATCCAGAATCTTTGTGACATCGACAGAAATATGCTTGAACAGCACCAACATTTAATTACCGATGCAGTAGTACTTAAACGGGCTAAACATGTAATTGAGGAAAACGACCGGGTAAAACTAGCCGCTGTTGCACTCGCTGGCAGCGATTTGGCCGAGTTTGGGCGGTTGATGTATGCATCGCACGATTCATTAAAAAACCTGTATGAAGTAAGCGGAAAAGAGCTGGATACCATTGTTGAATATTGTTCGACAGATAAAAACGTTGCTGGAGCGCGAATGACAGGGGCTGGTTTTGGCGGTTGTGCAATTGCCTTAGTTAAGGAAAGCGCTTTCGATAACTTTAGCAAAGCTGTGACTGAATATTATACGGATAAAATTGGTTATCCCCCTTCGGTTTATAGCTCTCTTATTGGCGATGGCGTTGGGTTATTGAAGGAAATGGCTAATTCGTAAATTCTAAATCCGAAACTCTAAATCCGAAATTCTAAACTCTAAAATCTAACTCCTAATATTGTATAGTCAGATAACTTTACAACATTCAAACATTTCAACTTTACAACATCTTCGACTTTGCGTAAACTAAAACTCGACGAATTAAACCGCGCCTCGGTTACCGAATTTAAAGCCCAGGAAAAGCTACCTGTCGTAGTTGTATTGGATAGTGTGCGCAGTATGCATAATGTAGGTTCTATATTTCGTACCTGCGATGGTTTTGCAGTAGAAAAAGTTTGCCTTTGTGGGATCACTAGTCAGCCACCTCATCGCGAAATAGAAAAAACGGCATTGGGTGCCACACAATCTGTTAGCTGGGCATATTATACCGACCCCTTGCTGGCTGTTGAACAACTTCGTAAAGAGGGATACCGGATAATTGCCATAGAACAAGCTGAGAAAAGTGTTATGTTAAATGAGTTTGAAGCCAAAGCAAATGAAAAATATGCCCTGGTATTTGGCAACGAAGTAAATGGTGTGAGCGATGAAGTGATGAAAGTGATTGACGCCTGTATAGAAATACCGCAGTTTGGCACCAAGCATTCCTTTAATATTGTTGTTTCGGCGGGGATTGTGCTTTGGGACTTTTTTACACGATTTCAGGATTTAAAACATTGACACGATTTTTTCCTTTGAGAAATTAATAAGATATTTATATCAATTTTTAAGAATCCTGTAAATCAAACCAATCACTAAATCGTGTCCCCGCTCGCCAAAAAATTACAGGTAAAGCCGGATAAATCCTGGCTGCTCTTTAATGCCCCTGAAAATTATTTAACATCCCTGGAGCCTTTGCCCGAAGGGGTAACTATTGCATACAAAGCAATAGGGAGCTTCGACGGTGTGCAATTATTTGTAAAAAACAGCACCGAACTCACCGCCAGCTTAAAAGTTATCGTACCTGTTTTAAAAGCCGACACAGTTTTCTGGATCATTTATCCTAAAAAAAGTTCGGGCATAGAAAGCGATCTCGAAATGATGGGCAGCTGGGATGAGCCTGCAAAATATGGCCTAAGAGGTGTCGCCTCAGCCGCAATTAATGAAACCTGGACCGCATTACGTTTCAGGCAGGAGGGCCAGTCGAAAGTTTCCGAATTTTGTAATGAGGAAATAAAGAAAAATGAATACTCTGCATTTATTGATTTAGATAACAGGCAGATCATATTGCCGCCCGTTATGCAGGACGCTTTAGAGCGTTCGGCAAATGCGTTGGCATTTTATCAAACGTTATCCTTCACTAACAAGAAAGAATATGTTGTGTGGATACTTTCTGCAAAGCAGGAAAAAACCTTGAATGAAAGGTTGGTTAAACTGGTAGAAAAACTGCTCGCCAGGAAAAAGAACCCAGCGGAAAAGTAATAGAAAAACCTAATTTTATAACTTCCCGTTTTAAGGTCATATTTCTATTCTATAGTAGTCGCCCTACCTCCCGCTTAAAACCGCGATATAAAAAGGCCCTGTTTCAGGTGGCTGATATGCTGTTGCAAATGCATATGAATTTTTTAATAAAATAAAACGGTAACCTAAACCATTAAGTCTGGTCTAACTGTCCATAGATACTTATCACAAGCAAAAATGAGACTTAATATACAAAATGTATCAAAACGGTATAACAAAGAAAAATACGGATTAAAAGATTATTCATTAACCATTGAAAATGGCATCCTTGGTTTGCTGGGCTCCAATGGCGCGGGCAAATCAACGTTAATGAAAATAATCGCTACGATAAGTCAGCCAACAGATGGCACAATAGAATTAGACGGGCATAATATTTTGCAGGATCCCAATTATATCCGGAAAATGCTCGGCTATCTTCCGCAGGATTTTGGGGTTTATGCAAACCTGAATGCTTTCGAATTCCTGGAATACATCGCGGCAATGAAAGGTGTTGGTGGCGCCGGGCTTAGAAACCGGATCGACGCCTTATTAGAAGGTGTAAATTTAATTGAAAGCGCGAAATTACCCATCGGCACCTATTCGGGCGGAATGAAACAACGTATTGGCATTGCTCAGGCTTTACTAAATGATCCTAAAGTTTTAATTTTTGATGAGCCCACGGTTGGGCTCGACCCTGAAGAACGCATGCGTTTTAGAAATCTTATATCAGACCTCGCAGAAAGCAGCATTATAATATTGTCGTCGCATATCGTATCAGATATTGAAACTATTGCTGATGAGGTAGCAATTATGAAAAGCGGAACGCTGATCACCAAAGGGACCCAGGCAGAGGTGATCAGTAAAGTGGATGGAAAGGTATTTGAAACCCTTTTAGAAAACAATTCCTTGCCAGATTTCAAAACGAAAAACCTGGTTGTAAACACCAACCGGCAAAAAAATAAAGTATGGGTAAGATATATAAGTAATAACCCAGTGAATGGATCAGAAGCCGCTGCGGCTTCACTGGAAGACGCATACTTATATTTAACATCTAATAATAATTAACGTGAAGGCATTACACAAAATCATCATCTCCGATTATAAGCAGCGCACACGAAGCTATGCCTTTTTGGTAACCCTTGCTATCAGCTTATACGCTGCTTATTCCTTTGTTCCTGCTCCAGGTGCTCAATATACAACCGCGCGTATTGGAAGCTACGTGGGTGTACAAAATTCTGCGTGGATAGGTTATATTACAGCTATGATGACCAGCGTATTTCTTTCAATGATCGGTTTTTACCTGGTCAACAGCAGCATTAAAAAGGACGTGGATACAGGCGTTGGAATGATCGTTGCAACCACTGCTATCAGCAATTTTAATTATCTGTTGGCCAAGGCATGGGGTAGCTTCCTGGTATTGCTGAGTATTACAGGAATTGTTTTTTTAATTAGTATTGGGATATTTTTTATTCGCTCAAATGGATATCCGTTTGAGATATCCCAATTTATTTTGCCTTATCTGTTAATTACGGTACCAACTATATTCTTTATTGCCGCATTAGCTGTTATGGCAGAAGTGTTTTTACACAGGTACACGATTGTGATGAATATCACGTTCTTTGTTTTTTTCTGCTTCGTTTCATCGATACAAGCAAATACTCAACCTGGTTTAGATCCTTTTGGCTTTAAACCGGTAACTACAGCAATGCAGGAAACTGTACTGCACCGCTACCACGATACAAACCAGGCTGTTTCCATGGGCTTTATTTTTGGCCATAAAAAAACGTTTAAATCATTTCAATTTGAAGGCATTCATTGGACACTATTCAATATTCTGAGCCGAACCTCATTAATCTGCCTGGGGTTATTGCTCATTTTTATTTCCTCCCGATTTTTTCACCGTTTTGATATAAAGCAAACGTTTAAAACAAAAAAGAAAACTAAGTTTTCTGAAATCATCCCTCAGATAAAGCCGATACATGATATCAGGCTTTCAGAACTACCGCCGGTTAAACCCGCTTATGGGATTATTCCATTTATAAAAACAGAGGTATTGATGCTTGTCCGTAAGGGCCCGCGCTGGCTTTGGCCGATTAATTTGGGTGGAATGATAGCACTGGTTTTTGTGCCAATAACCATAGCGCATCAAATTGTTTTACCTATTCTCTGGTTTTTACAAGTTGGTCGTTGGTCAGATCTGGCCACGAAGGAAAAAACCAACCGAATCCATTATTTTACTTATGCCTCTTATAAACCATTAACCCGGTTATTGCCTGCACAAATTATTTCTGGCATAATCCTATCGCTTTTTTTAGCATTTCCTCTTATCGTAAGATATCTGATTGGAATGCAGTTCTCGTCCATATTGGGTATCCTGATGGGCGGCGTTTTTATTGTACTCTTCGCGGTAGCACTGGGTATACTAAGCGGAGGGAAGAAATTATTCGAGATCCTGTTTTTTCTTTTCACCTATACCAACATTGAGAAAGTGCCCTTTACCGATTATTTTGGCGGATTAAATAATGGAACAAATTATTTTGTCCTTATCGCCGCGCTCATCGCTTTTTTAGCGTTTATGAGTTTTCAGTTGAGGAGATTTGAGATCAGGCGGCTTTAATAGAAAAACAAAAAAACCGGATAACTCTCGCTACCCGGTTCTATTATAGTTTATTAATTGATTGTAGTTTAGTCCGAAAGTCGAAAAAGTCCGAAAGTCCGGAAGTTTTTTGGTGTATAAGAATCTAAATCCTTTAGGTCGAAAATGCCTCGTCTTTCGGACTTTCGGACTTTTCCCACTTTCGGACTCCCTTCTAAAACACCTGCTCAAACTGGTTCACTGCATCCTTGCTTTCCAATATGGAGTGACCCATTAAAAATTCATCAACCCTGCGGGCAGCTTCGCGTCCTTCAGAAATCGCCCAAACCACCAGTGACTGTCCGCGGCGCATATCGCCTGCGGCAAATATTTTACTAACGTTCGTACGGTAAATTCCTTCTTTAGCCTTTACATTTTTACGCTCATCCAGTTGAATACCCAGGTTATTTAACAGACCATTATGCTGGGGGTGCAAAAATCCCATAGCCAGGAAAATACGCTGACATTCAATTTCACGCTCAGAACCTTCTACTTCGTTAAACTTTATTGGCCTGTTCATCACATCCAGTTCCCAGCTAACGTCAGTCACCCGGATAGCCCTCAAATTACCCTCATCGTCGCCTAAAAACTCTTTAGTATTGATTCCCCAGTAACGGTCGCAGCCTTCTTCGTGACTGCTGGTTGTTTTCATCACCATCGGGTAAGTAGGCCATGGCATGTGCTGTGTACGCTGCTGTGGCGGCTGCATCATTACTTCAAACTGCTTGATGGATTTTGCGCCGTGCCTGTTGGAGGTACCCACACAATCCGATCCGGTGTCACCACCGCCGATTATTATCACATCTTTGCCTGTTGCCAATATATCTTCGTCATCAAAACTGGTATTGGTTACGCGTTTGTTTTGTTGTTTCAGGAAATCCATAGCAAAATGGATACCTTTCAGTTCCCTGCCGGGTATTGGCAAGTTCCGGGGAATAGTCGAGCCTCCGGCTAAAATCATAGCGTCATTTGCCCGCAGCAATTCATCTGCCGATATATCTTTGCCTACTTCCACATTACACTTAAACACAATGCCGTCCTCTTCCATCAGTTCAATACGACGCTCGACAACCCATTTTTCTAATTTAAAGTCAGGGATCCCGTAACGCAGTAAACCACCCGGACGATCATCACGTTCATAAACAGTAACTGTATGTCCAGCTTTGCTTAGCTGAGCAGCCGCTGCCAAGCCCGCCGGGCCTGAACCAATTACTGCAACCTTTTTCCCTGTTTTGATTAAAGGGGCAACAGGCTTAACCAGGTTTTTCTCAAAAGCGATCTCGATGATATGCTTCTCAATTTCCTCAATGGCCACCGGTGGTTTATTGATACCCAATACACATGACGACTCGCACGGAGCAGGGCAAATCCGGCCCGTAAACTCCGGAAAATTATTAGTCGAAGACAATATCTGGTAAGCTTCCTCCCAGTTCTTACGATAAACTGCATCGTTAAACTCTGGTATAATATTGCCAAGCGGACAGCCCGAATGACAAAATGGTATACCGCAATCCATACAGCGTGCAGCCTGGTGGTTTAACTGTTCTTCGTTATACAAACTTTCAAACTCGTTATAGTTTTTTACGCGCTCTGCCGGGGCTGTTTTATCGGGAAGTTCCCTGTTAAACTCTTTAAATCCTGTTGGTTTTCCCATAAAAATTAGCTGATAGTTTGATATTCTTCTTTATGTATAACTTTTTTGTACTCTTTCGGAAACACCTTCACAAACTTGGTGGAGGCCTCATCCCAATTTTTTAGTAAATTTTTGGCCACTTTGCTACCGGTTAGACTCACATGTTTTTTCAATAAGGCAATAATGTGTTCCTCGTCCTGAATTGAAAGCGGGTCGAGATCGACCATCTCTTTGTTACAGTTTTCGGCAAATGAATTATCCGGATTGTAAACCCAGGCGATACCACCGCTCATTCCCGCGGCAAAATTCCTGCCTGTATTGCCTAATATTAATGCGCGTCCTCCGGTCATGTATTCACACCCGTGATCTCCCACACCCTCTACTACAGCAGTAGCTCCCGAGTTACGCACCGCAAAACGTTCGCCCGCCATACCCCTGATGAATACTTCGCCCGAAGTGGCGCCGTATAATGCTACGTTGCCAATGATAATGTTGTCCTCGGGGGTAAAAGTTGCATCGGCCGAAGGGTAAATGGCCAATTGTGCGCCTGATAAACCCTTGCCAACATAATCGTTAGCTTCACCTTCCAGTTCAAAGGAAATACCTTTGGCAGTAAATGCAGCAAAACTTTGCCCCGCCGAGCCTTTGAATTTATAGTTGATGGTATTATCCGGTAACCCGGCAGATCCGTATTTTTTTGATATTTCGTTCGAAAGTAAAGTGCCTATCGTACGATCAGTGTTTTTTACATCGAAAGATGCAAATACAGGGATTTTATCTTCAAGTGCAAGTTTAGCCTGCTCAAGTAATTTCCAGTCAAGGATATCATCCATTCCATGATCCTGTTTCTCACTGTTATAAAGGGTCAGGCCTTTTGTATTATTTACCGGGTGTAATATGCCCGACAGGTCGATATGTTTAACCTTCCAGTTCTGCAGGTTATCCTTCACTTTTAAGAATTGTACCCTGCCCACCATATCGTTTATGGTATGGAACCCTAATTCAGCCATAATCTCGCGCATCTCTTCGGCCATAAAACGGAAAAGATTTACAACATGCTCCGGCTTACCGGTAAACAATTTCCTTAATTCAGGATCTTGCGTGGCAACACCAACGGGGCAAGTATTCAAATGACACTTGCGCATCATGATACATCCACCCGCTACCAGGGCCGCAGTTGCAACACCCCACTCCTCTGCTCCCATTAAACAGGCAATTGCCAGGTCGCGACCTGTTTTTAATTGACCATCAGTTTGCAGTACCACCCTGCTACGTAACTTATTACGAACCAGGGTTTGGTGCGCTTCGGCCAAGCCAAGTTCCCAGGGTAGGCCGGCATGTTTTATTGAGCTGATTGGTGATGCACCTGTACCGCCGTCGTATCCTGCGATCAGGATCACATCTGCATGTGCTTTAGCAACACCAGCGGCTATCGTACCCACTCCTGCTTTTGATACCAGTTTAACGTTTATACGTGCTGCACGATTAGCATTTTTAAGGTCGAATATTAACTGGGCAAGGTCTTCTATTGAATAAATATCGTGGTGGGGCGGCGGTGATATTAAACCAACACCCGGAGTGGAGTGGCGTACCTTAGCAATCCAGTCGTCCACTTTATGACCGGGTAGCTGCCCACCTTCGCCAGGTTTTGCACCCTGGGCCATTTTAATTTGCAATTCGTCGGCGTTGGTCAGGTAATTTGACGTAACCCCAAAACGTGCCGAAGCTACTTGTTTGATAGCAGAACGCATAGAGTCGCCATTTGGCAAAAGCTCGTAACGCAGCTCATCCTCTCCCCCTTCACCTGTATTGCTTTTCCCGCCGATGCGGTTCATAGCTATTGCTAATGTGCTATGCGCCTCGTGTGAAATAGACCCGAACGACATAGCGCCTGTAGCAAAACGTTTCATGATGCTTTCAACAGGTTCCACCTCATCTATAGAAATTGATTCGCGGTGATGTGCAAAATCAAGCAGGCCACGTATAGTAAAGTGTTTTTCGCCCTGCTCATTGATCAGCTTTGCATAGTTTTTATAAACGGAATAATCATTACTGCGCGTAGCATGTTGTAATAAGTGCACCGTTTGCGGGTTAAACAAGTGTTCCTCTCCCCTGCGTTTCCACTGATAAATACCGCCCTCGGGCAATAAACGACTTTCAGTTTTAGTGCTGCCGAAACCGATGCGGTGTTTACAAAGAGATTCACGCGCAATTTCATCCAGCCCTAAACCGCCTATACGGGTAACGGCGCCAGAGAAATGCCTATTGACTACTTCCTTATTGATACCGAGTATTTCAAACACCTGCGAACCATGATAAGATTGCAGGGTAGAAATTCCCATCTTTGAAAATATCTTCAGTAAACCATCATTAATGGCCTTAACATAATTCTTTATTAATGCTTTGTTATCCAAACTGGTCTCCAGACTGCCATTGTTCTTAATGGCTTCGATAGTTGACAATGCCAGATAAGGGTTGATAGCTGTAGCGCCAAAAGCCAAAAGACAGGCAAAATGGTGAACTTCCCAGGCATCCCCCGCTTCTACTACCAAACCAACAGCACCTCTACGGCCTTTTCTTACCAAATGATGGTGAACTGCCGACACTGCCAGTAAGGAAGGTATAGGTGCATGTTCAGAATCGATGGCGCGGTCTGATAATATTAGTACTTCAAAACCCTCGTCTACCGCGTCTTCCGCATAACGACAAAGCCTTTCGATACCTTTTTGCATGGATCCCGGCATACCATCGGCCACAAAATAGGTCTGTAGCGTCTTAGCGTGGAATAGACCGGTATCAATACTTCTTAATTTTTCAAGATGATGATCTTTTAGGATAGGATGTTTAAGCATTACACAATGACAATGCATTTTATCCTCATCCAGCAGATTGCCATTATTGCCTATAAAAGTAGCCAGGCTCATTACCAACCGTTCACGTATTGGGTCAATAGGCGGATTGGTAACCTGGGCAAAAAATTGTTTGAAATAACTTGACAAATGCTGGGGTTTGTCTGATAATATAGCCAACGGGACATCTGTACCCATTGATCCTATAGGTTCCTTCCCGTCAAGCGCCATTGGCTTAATAATGGTATCAATGTCTTCGCGACTGTAACCAAAAACCTGCTGATAACGAAAAACCGAAGCCGGCGACAAACTTGCGAAAGCCAAACGGGGCTCGGCGAGGTCGTCAAGGCGTATTTTATAGTTTTCAAGCCAGCGATCATAAGGCTGGCGCGAAGCTATTTGCTTTTTTATCTCATCATCTGTAATTAGTTTACCTTTTACTGTGTCTATCAGGAACATTTTACCGGGTTGAAGGCGGCCTTTACGCAATACCTTTTTCTCGTCCAAAGCCAGCACACCGGCCTCGGAGGCGGCAATAACAAGTCCGTCATTAGTAATTACATAACGAAGCGGACGAAGGCCATTTCTGTCAAGCATGGCGCCGATCATCTTGCCATCGGTAAAGGTAATGGCAGCAGGGCCATCCCATGGCTCCATTAAAGTGGCATGATACTCATAAAATGCCTTTTTAACCGGGTCCATTTGCTCATTGCCATCCCATGCTTCTGGAATCAGCATCATCATTACATGTGGTAATGAACGACCTGAATGCAGCAAAATTTCAATAATGTTATCCAAACAAGCCGAATCCGACTGATTATTATCGATGACTGGTAGCAACATTTCCATTTCCTCACTGGTGAAGTAGGAAGATGCATACGATTTTAGGCCTGAATAGAACCAGTTAAGATTACCCGTCAGTGTGTTGATCTCGCCGTTGTGCGCCATCAACCTGAATGGCTGCGCCAGTTTCCACGATGGAAATGTATTGGTGGAGAACCGGGAATGGATCATGGCAAGACCAGAAGCCATCCTCGGGTCAGAGAGATCAGCAAAATATTGACGCAGCTGATAAGTAGTTAACTGCCCCTTATAAATAATCGTTTTGCACGAAAGGGAAGTAAAATAAAAATGCTCGCCGGCGCCAGGTATGGTTTCGGTGATTGTTTTATTTATATATCTTCTCAGAACGTATAATTTACGCTCGAAATCGTCTGCATTAGTAATATGGTGTGGCCTTAAAATAAACAGCTGCTCTGCATCCGGCTCAGCCTGTCGTGCAGTCTCACCGATTACAGAAGAATCCACAGTCAGTTTACGATAGCCTAATTTATGCAAGCCCATTTTTTCAATCGCGTTGGCAATAACCATACGACAGGCTTTTTTAAGGGAAGAATCCTTCGGGAAAAATATCATCCCAACTCCATACTCTCCCGGTTCAGGTAAACTGATCTCCAGGTTTGAGCACTCTTCCATCAGGAATTCGTGAGGCAATTGTATCAAAATACCTGCTCCATCGCCTGTTTCAGGATCACATCCGCATGCTCCGCGGTGCTCCATATTCTCCAGCATGGTTAGGGCATCATCAATGATTTGGTTTGATTTATGGCCGTTAATATTAGCTATAAATCCTGTTCCGCAGCTATCATGTTCAAATTCAGGCCTGTACAGGCCCTGTTGTGGGCTATCAATTCGATCCATCGCAATGCACATGGTTTATAAATGTGCGTAATTACGAAATTACGAAATTAATATCTTTTTTGTAATATACTTAGTAATTTTTGGGATTATGTTAAAAAATAATTGCTAAAGATTATAAAAATTGATATTTTGTTAATAAACCGACTTTTATTATATCAATTTAATAATTGGGACTGCACATTTTATGCCTGCATAGCAAAAAATTTCGTTTAAAGTAAGGGTTTTTAGCATTAGATAATTGCCATTGATCACTTAAATCACCAAAAAAGGCTAAAATCTTGTAATAACAGCTCAGAAAAGTCACGCCCTATAAAATTAATAAAATAGCACTGCCTATCACTAAAGACAAATCCGGCGCTATGAAAACATAGAACAGGCCTAAATAGTGGTCATTTTTTAATAATTACTACCTTTGCCGCAAATGAATACGATACCTGTTAAAAATAAAGCTGTTTTTTTAGACCGCGATGGTGTGCTCAATGAAGAAATGGGCGATTATGTTTGTCGCCTGGAGGATTTCCATGTTCTGGAACAAAATATTGAACCTTTAAAAATCTTGCAGGACAAGGGATACCTGCTGATTGTAGCTACCAACCAGGGCGGTTTGGCAAAAGGCTGGTACACTGAGGAAGAACTTGCCAAAATGCATACCCAGTTAAAAGATATTTACAGACAGCATGGCGTTGAATTTACAGATATATTTTACTGTCCGCATCATCCGGATTTTACCGGCGATTGCGACTGCCGTAAGCCCAAGCCAGGTTTGTTATTGCAGGGAATAGAAAAATACAACATAGATCCGGCCCAATCCTATTTCGTAGGCGATCGGGAGCGGGATGTGATAGCGGGGACAGCCGCAGGTGTAAAGGGTATATTGATTAACAGCAACCAGCCAATAAGTGACGTGCTGGATTTGATTGATTGAGTTGTTAAAGTTGCATACGTTGGCGAAGTCACAGGAATTAGATTGCTTTATAGCTTTATGGACTATGTTTAACACTTATAATTATTTCGAACTTTAATAACCATTACTACCTTTAACCAATGAAGCTGACCCCTTATTTAAAAAATCTCGATTCATTAATAGCAGCGATCATCGGTTTTTACGCCATCTACCTTTTTACCGCGTATAGCGGTGTTGGCTTATCGCCCGATTCCATTATGTATGCCAGCACGGCAACCAATATACAGGCACACGGCACATTGCTTACTTTTAATAAAACGCCGCTGGTATTTTTCCCGGTTTTTTATCCCTTTTTTCTTAGCATTATTCAATTTATTTCCAGGGTAAATCCCATTTCAGCAGGGGCAGTGATCAACGAATTTCTGTTTGCCGGGGTAATATTTACCAGTGGCTGGATTATGGAAAAATTCATATCGCACTCAAGGATATATAAATGGATCATCTTAATAGCTATCATTTTGAGCCCGGCCCTTCTGGAGATCTATAGTTTTCTATGGTCGGAGACCTTATTTATATTCGAAATATTATTATTCATTATAGCTTACTGGCGTTACGAGCAAAGGCATACCGCTAAGTCTTTATTAATAGTTGCTGGTGTAACCGCTGTCGCATGTATCACACGCTACGCAGGCATCACTATGGTAGGCACCGGCGGATTATTACTACTATTGGATAACAAATTACTTATCAAAAAGAAAATAGGGCACATCCTTTTATATGGTTTTGCATCTATTTCGCTCCTTGTGGTTAATTTGATAGTAAATCGACTGTCGACCGGCTTAAGTACCGGCACGCGCGAACCATCGATTACACCCTTTACCAAAAACCTATATTACATAGGCACAGTAATAAACGATTGGGGTAGCCTGAGCAATGGCGCTGATGCTTTCGCCGTATTGATCGCTTCGGTGATATTACTGGCGCTGATTGGCGTATTGACCTGGAAGACCTATACCGGGCGGATAAACAGCTATGAAAATATAGTTATTGCTTTTGCTGTTGTTTACTGGCTTTTTATTGCGATACTGGCGACCTTTTCGAGATTCGAAACCATCAACAGCAGGATATTAGCGCCTATGTTCATCCCGTTGTTAATAGCATGTACAAGCTGGGTGCCGGATGTGCTGATCCTCATCAGGCCGCGAATTGTAAAATATGCTCTTGCCTGTATCGCGGTCATCATGATGCTGGCTTTCGAATATTCTACTTATCAAACTGATTACCAGCGGTATGATGATGAGGACGGCTATGGCATACCCGGCTATAGCGACGACAGCTGGAATAAATCGGAATTTGTGGCATTTCTTAAAACGCATAAAAGTCTGTTCAAACCCGGTATCCCCATTTATACTGATGCGGATGAGGCGGTTTACTTATTCACGGGTATGTCGTCTACGTTGATACCTCATAAGTTTTTAAAAGCTGATGTTGAAAAACTTTATAAGGTGAAACGGTTTTACCTGGTTTGGTTTGATAATTTGTACAATACGGAGTTGGTAAGTCTACCAGACATTTTGAAAAACAAAAAGTTGGTTAAGATTGGGAGTGCTAAAGAAGGCGAAGTGTATTATTGTGATGAAACAGTCAATAAATGATCTTTACTTCTGAATGCTGGTTGCCTGCGAGTCATTATGATTAAAATTCTTCCAATTCCTTAATTCCCTAAATTCCGGTTCAGACAAATAACTTTTATTTTTATTTTCCAAACAACTCCCTATATTTGCAGCACTTCATCAATAGCATATACTATATAAAATGAACGGGTTTAAGTTACATCATCTTCATCTGCACCATCGCCACCATATGGCGACAAGATAATGTCTGTTTCTTTCGGGAAATATCAATACCTATTTATTTATAGTACCTTAAAAATAACTTGTGAAAACACTTAAAATAGCCATCCAGAAATCGGGGCGGCTCAACGAAAAATCCGTTGAATTACTAAAAAATTGCGGCTTAAGCTTCGAGAATTATAAAAGCTCGCTGATATCGCCCGTATCCAATTTCCCTTTAGAAATCCTTTTCCTGCGGGATGATGATATTCCTGAATATGTTCAGGACGGCATTGCCGATTTGGGAATAGTAGGCGAAAATGTAATACAGGAAACCGAAGTTGAGGTAAGTTACCTCCAGCGGCTTGGTTTTGGCCGGTGCTCGCTAAAGATAGCGGTACCCAATGCCTTTGATATTTCAGACCTTAGTGAATTGAACGGCAAGGCGATAGCCACCACCTACCCCGTTATATTAGGTAAATATTTAAAAGAGCAAAATATCCAGGCTGATATACGCACCATATCCGGTTCGGTAGAAATATCGCCCGGTCTGGGACTGAGTGATGCCATTTGCGACTTGGTTTCAACGGGCGGTACCCTTAAGAGCAACGGACTGAAACCCTTTGCTAATGTGATGTCATCTGAAGCCGTACTTATCGGCCGTTCAGGGAGTGAGCATGAAGAACTGGTAAAGGAACTGATCCAACGCATACAATCGGTACTCAGGGCAAAAGAAACCAAATACGTGGTTTTGAATGTCCACAGGGATAATTTACAAAGCATTATTGATTTACTGCCGGGTGTTAAAAGCCCTTCGGTAGTGTCATTGGCAGAAGAAGACTGGGTTGCAGTACACACCGTAATACCCGAGCGCGATTTTTGGGACAAGATAAGCCAGCTAAAACAAGCCGGCGCACAGGGCATTGTTGTGATGCCGATTGAGAAAATAATTTTGTAGTATAGGCCCCACCTAAATCCTCCCCGGTAGGGAGGACTTTCCATTACACGGGGCCAATTAAATGAAAAATTCAAAAGTCTCCCCTACCGGGGGAGATTTAGAGGGGGCTAAACAGGGGCATGAAGACATACAACTATTCAGACTTAAGCAAAGAGGCCATTCAAAAACTGGTTCAACGCAATGTTGATCCTGCGGATGAGATACGCGCTGTAGTGGAAGACATAATAGACAATGTCCGCTCAAAAGGCGACGCCGCTTTGATTGAATATGCTGCGAAGTTTGATAAAGTTGAGTTGAAGAAGCTAACCATTGA